>CAJQPH010000047.1 GCA_905480165.1 uncultured Flavobacteriales bacterium | reverse complement strand
GCCTTCTACATTGATAAGATAAATTGAATCTAATGTACTGTTTGGAAAATCGCGTTCAATAGTCACATTAAAGTTTTCAGTGATTGATCTTCCAAGATTTCTCAGTTTTATATTGATTTCTATGGAGTCCGTCGCCAATGAAATATTTTCAGGCCCAAAAGAAATACGAGAATCTGTCAATTCAATTTCTGGGAAGTCGTGATAATTTAGTTTGATCATCGGATCCCCATGAAGTGTCATTTGTGTGTATGTAGTTTCTGATTGAAGATTATCAAGATTCGCAATTCCGGACTGAATTGTGTTTTTGATATGACTGCCAATAGTCCCTCCATAATTAGTCTGACTAAACTCCTTATAAAATTGATCAGAATAAGAGCGCAGAGGTGATATAAATCCATAGTTCAATGTCCCTAAGTAGGCTATTACTCCCGCGTTTGGTGTTAAAACGAAGGATTCCGAATTTGAAAATGAATTATGAAAGATATTCCCGTTGTAACAAGAATTTGCGATCAATACAGGGTACTTGCCCTGATTATCCCATGTAGATGGTTCATCTAAATTGATATCAAAACCACTACTCGAGGTAGTAAAATGGCCGAAAAAATTCATCAAAGAAACACCCTCTGAGATTCTATTTTTAATCTCATCTAATTCATTCGGATTTATTGGGTTGCCGTTTTCTTTTGCCACGAGATCAACCTTTCCAGCGAAATAATCTCCCTCAGCCGTCTCAGCCATTCCATTTAAAAAATTTTGCAATAGGACTTGCTCGGCAGCCTCTGTTCCTCCAGAAAAATGAAGGATTTGTTTTTGCCAATCTTTTGTATTTGTCGAATACACGTCTTCTTGATTTTGTTGGTTGTCATATTCAATAATTTTATTCAAATAAATTTCTAATTCATTAGGAGTTCTAGCAGAAATTCTGCCCGTTGGAATTAGAGGAGTATATTTATTTGTTCCTGGTAAATTTGAGGTAATACATGCATCACAAGATGGTTGACCAAATGAAGGAATCAACGAGTTTTGATAAGAGCTAATGTTTGCCCTTGTCCCAGGACCAATACTCGTCGAGGAAGTCACGTTTGCTTCTCTAATTCCCTTACCTATTAAAAACAAACCAACTGGCTTTTGCTGAGAAACATCATATATCTGATGCGCAAATCGTCTAATGCCATTTATGTGTTTCGGAATACCTCCACCGTATTGCTGGTACAATTCATTTACCTCAGCCATGATTACATTATACCCTCCCCCTATTGATGAGGTTCGATGACTCACGTAAAGGTCAACAACTGATTTTAACAAATCATTATAAACAAACAAAAGAGCCTCATCAATATTTGGTATTGAAGTAAAGTCAGTGAAAAAACCATCTCCATTTACAGCATTCAATTGATTGACGTTAATTATATTGTTCTCACTATCAACCACTACCCTTGAAGCTGAAAAATCAGGGGAGTTTGGTATTAACAAACTATACCCTCCCAAATGGGATACGACTGGTATTTTTCGTGGAATTAAACCAAATGAAAAGGCAACAGGGTTTGTTAAGTTCGAACCATTAATATCTATCCTTGATTTTGATTCCAAATTGTTATAAACGGCCTCAAAATTGAAGCCCGACTCCCCATTATAATCGGTTTTTCGAGGATATTTGAATGACACATAATTAATTGACTGATAATCAGTAGCCAGACCTAAATCATTCACAATGCTCACCTTAAAATTTGACGAGCCATCACTGTTTATTATGTTCGAAGGAAATGAAACGGAAGAAAATATGCCTTTATAACCTGAAAAAACAGAATCAACAAGCGTATAATTTGAATTGCCAATTGTTTGTCTTGTATGATGATTTCCGCCTGCACCAGAGGGAATGGCGGCATTAGATGAACCTACTAGAACTGAATTGTAAAAAACCTCTGGTGAATCATTTTCCTGGTAAACATTATCAAATTCAATACCATTAAAGTTCCAAACATAACCCAGATTTCTTCGTGTGATCCCCCATCCTTCTCCGGAAACAAAAAAAGAGCTAGAAGCATTAGAAGATTTAAGTCCCTCATTGTATTGATTAAAATAAAATGAAAATACTTCGTCGATAACATAAGGTACCGTGTTAAAATTGTCAAAATCTACGTCTGACTCAATAGAAAATCTGTTGTTTGCCCCACCCTGATTCCAAGTTAAAAAATACTGAATAGTATCATTATATAAACTGTATTTAGGATTCCCTATCCACGACGGGTCATCATATAAAGTTGAATCGAGCCATGAATCGTTTCTTTGAGCATAGAAGTAAATATAGTCCCCATTATCGAGCGTATTATCACCCCCATCGGAAATATACAGAGGCACTTGACGTTCTCTTCCAAACACTTGGAAATGGTCTGTGTCAATTGAAGCTAATGGTACTCCTGAATTTACAAGTGAGTTGTAGTCAATCTTATAAATACCATCTTCAACTATAGGAAAAGAATAATATTTCTGTTCATATGAAATCCACTCGTTGCCATAAGTCTGACCTTCTACTTCAGAAAAACATAAAATAATACAGATTAGACCTAAAAGGTTTTTCATTTTTCGGCATTTTTCGGTTTGTCTAACCTTAACTTTATGGAAAAAATATGTGTATAATAATTGGCCTCACTAGCACCTAATCGAGTAAAGGCATAATCTAGAGAAAACCCTTTAAAAGAAACACCCAGGCCAAGGTTTGGTTGTATACCCCAATATTTTGTATCGTCAAGGTTCGAAAACTGTTGTATATTAGATAGACCTCCTCTTACCTGAAACAGTTGCCTAAAACCTGCCTTAATTCCCATGTGAGGGTCTATTGAAAAAGGATTCATTTTTAATAAAGTATTACGCTTACCATCAGTGGTTACATCCATATCAATTTCACCTCCCAAATAAATTCCTTTTTTTCCAATATCAAATTGTGTACTCGCAGCCAAAATAAATCGCGGTAATGTCAGCTCTAATCCATTTTCTGGTATTTCATTACCCGTTTGAAGAAAAACATTTTGAGTTTGATCATCTAAAGTAAATACCCAAGCATTAAAAGTCGAGGAAACGTCTCTTGCCAATAATCCAAATGAAAAATTATGATTCATCTTATATCTTAATCCCGCATCCAATCCAAAACCCCAAGATTTTGCAAAATCTCCAACTTTTCTGTAAACCACCTTAGCTGTTCCTCCAATACTCAGACCAGCAGGTTTCAATTTACGAGCATAACTTCCCAAAAAAGCATAATCACCTGCAGAAAATGAGCTGACATTATCATAATTAATGACACCATTGTTATCTATGAGTTGAGTGGTATTGGGTATGTCATCCACTCCAAACCTAATAAACCCTACTGCTAGTGAGCTATTCTCATCTATAGAATGAGCCAAAGCAAAATAATCGTACTTCGCAATACCCGCAAAATATTCTGAATGCATAAAAGAAGCTTCAGCCCATTTTTCAACACCCACAAGACCTGCAGGATTCCAATATATAGAATTAACGTCATTGCTCTGCGCTACTACGGCATTACCCATACCATAAGCTTCTGCACCGACTCCCAGAGATAAAAATTCATTAGAATATTTCGGTGCTAAATCCTGAGAATGAGAAAGATGCACGATAAAAAGGCACCAGGTTAATAAAAATGCTTTTCCTGCCATAGAACTAATTTAGTCATATAACAACAGATTTGATAAAAAATTGTGTTATTTGTAATGAAGATTTATCACTTGAAGGGAATGTTTTATGGGATAGTTTTTGAATGTATAATAAAGATATCTATGTTTAATCTGGCCAATATTCTTACCAGTTGTAATTTGATTTGTGGACTAACATCCATAACTTTTTGTTTTGCAGGACAATTGGACTTGGCCGCTTATGCCATTTTCGTGGGAGCCTTATTTGATTTTGCAGATGGTTTTGTGGCAAGAAGTCTCAAATTGGAGAGTGAGATGGGGAAAGAACTTGACTCTCTTTCAGATTTAATCACATTCGGTGCGGCACCTGGGTTTTTAATGTTTTTCATGATTTTAATTGGGATTGAGCAACCCTTTCTTCTTGAGAATTTCGATAAACGAGCAGCAAATATTTACTTCGAAAATTATTACGTCTTTAATCAATTCATTCATTGGGTTCAGGCGTTTTTTTATGATTTTCCTAACAACTTTAATGCTTCTATTAAATATTTGCCATTTGCGGCATTGAGCATACCTTTTTTATCCCTATTTAGATTGGCGCATTTTAATATAGATTCCAAACAATCTAAAAACTTTATAGGCGTACCCACTCCATTAAATGCCATAATAATATGTTTCTTCCCGCTCTACTTTAACGAACATATGATGAACTGGAACACACAATCAGATTTAGTACATGCCGTATTTGATTGTTACACACTTGCAGGGATTTGTTGTTTATTATCAATAGCACTTATTGCTCCCCTGCCACTAATGTCAATGAAACTTGAAGGATCAAATAAACTCGAGAATTACCTTAAAATTGCACTTATTATTATGAGTGTAATAACAATTATAGTTTTCAAGGTTCTGGCAATTCCAATTATTATAACTTTGTACTTAATCATTTCAATATATCATTATTTCAAAACTTCAAAAAATGAAATTTAAAGCAGAAATCGACGTAATGCCTCTAGACGCACTACTCGACCCTCAAGGCAAAGCGGTCTCCAACTCAATGGGAAGTGTTGGTCTTCCTGAAATTGAAGGGGTGAGAATCGGAAAGCACATAAGGCTTTTTGTCGATGCTAAATCTGAAGATGACGCAAAAAAAAGTGTTGAACAAGCTTGTAAAAAAATACTTTCCAATCAAATCATGGAAAGCTACTCTTACACGATTTCAGAGGCTTAAACTCGTATGTCTGAACCACATTCTTTTAAGACGTTTAATCCTTTAAAGAATCGCTTTAACCCCCAAGTTTTTCTTACCGACACCTTGTCAGAACTGCAAAATAAAATTCAATTGGCTGCTGATGCAGAGGAAATATTGTCCACAACTTCTTTTAAAAAGATTTCTGATTTTTTATTAGAAATAAAATCACAATTAATTAAGAAGAAAAAAGTTATTTCAGTTGCCTATTTGGAAGAGACAGGCCTTAATAAATCCAGGTTTGAACTAGAATTTGACCGCACATTGTTTCAATTGTCTGTTTTTGCCAAACATATCTCATCATCCGATTGGAAGATGCTATGCCAACAAAGTGAACAGATAGGAAGAAAACTTATTACAAAGAAAAAATTACCAATTGGACCAATTATGGTGATGGGGGCAAGTAACTTCCCATTGGCTTACTCCACAATTGGTGGAGATAGTGTGGCTGCCTTGGCCGCAAGATGTCCCGTGATATTAAAATCTCATCCATATCACTTAAAAACCAGTATTGAAGTATTTGATGCTATTAAATCAGCAATCACCAATAGCAATTTACCATCAGGTACTTTTACTCATGTTATTGACTCGGGTCATGAGCACGCCAAATATATTGCCAAACACAAAACCATTAAAGGTATTGCATTTACTGGAAGCCTATTGGGCGGAGAAGCCATAATGCAGCAAGTAGGTATGAGGAAAGATCCAATTCCAGTATTTGCAGAAATGGGGAGTATAAACCCTATTTTCATTTTAGACATAAAAAATGATGCATCAACGGATTTAGCGGAAAAACTTACACATTCTGTATGTAATGATCGTGGGCAGTTTTGCACGAAACCCGGAATCATTTTTATTCCTAATTCAATTGAAGGAAATGTCTTGTGTTCCAATTTGAAAACTAATATTTCAAACTTCGATTCAGGAGTTATGCTTCACCCAAATATGGCAAAACAATTTGAATTAAAAACATTGGCCATTGAAAATGAGAATTCAAAATTAATCCGAAGCCAGAAAAAAGAAAAAAATCATGTGGCGAATTGTGCATTGGTCATTCATGAAAATGAGTTCGGTACGCAGTCTTTATTGAAATCAGAAACTTTCGGCCCATTTGTTGCACTTGTAATGTATGATGATTTTAAGGTGTTGGAAAATTATTTAAGCGATTTAGAGGGACAACTTACCTGTTCCTTTTTTTCTAGTGATAATGAAGCCCATCTATTAGACAACCCCCTTATTCAATTGGCATTCAAAAAAGCGGGAAGAGTTGTTTTAAATGATGTTCCTACGGGGGTTACGGTTTGCCAACCAATGCAACATGGAGGACCGTACCCAGCGAGCTCAGACAGTCGATTTACAGCAGTCGGAACGGACAGTATTTATCGATTTGTTAGAGATGTAACGATTCAACAAAACGTCAATTATTAAATAGTTAATTTTACAAAAGAATTTATAATATGGAAGAAGAGCAAAGCACAGGCAACTACAATAAAATATATTTAGTTGCTATTTTATTTTTAATTGGCGGTTTGGGTACAATGACTTATCTCTGGTCCAATTCGAGAGGCAACCTTGCGGCATGTGAAAACACTACTCAAAATTATCAGGACACCATACAAGGAATGAATAAAATGCTTTCTGCATATGTCGGTGACATGTCAAAAGACCTAAAAGCCGACTTTAGGAATATGCTTGATACGTATGATAAACTTATTTTAAAAGACGCATCTCAATCCGATAGCTTAAACGTTCAAAAACTAAAAATTCAGAATCAAATTGAAAAAATAGACAAATTACAAAGAAGCAGGAATTTTTCTGCCTCTCAAATATCTAAATTGAAAGAAGAAAACGAAACTTTACGGGTAATAATGAAAGGCTATGTCTATGAAATAGATTCATTAAATACGCTGAATCTTCAAAAGGATTTGATTATTACTGAACAAACCGAAACCATTGACCAAAGGACCTCCGAAAGAGATCAATACAAAGATGCTGCTGAAGCAAGTGAAGAAAAAGTAAAGCTTGGAGCTAAATTAACAGCATATAGCTTTAACTCTGGAGCATTGAGATCAGTAGTCAAAAACAAAATTACAACACGTGCCAAGCAAGCCGTTCAATTACAATCTTCATTTACAATCTCAGGTAATTTAATTACCAACCCTGGAAAAAAATCAGTGTTTATGCAAATCGTGGGGCCTAATGGCAAAACCCTTCAAAACATGTCAAGTTATAAATTGGAAACAACGAATGGAACAATTGCATATTCTGAAAAGAAGAGTATTGATTATCAAAACAAATCAATCGACATGACCATTTATTTCGATATCAGAAATGGCAATTTGTCTAAAGGGAATTATAAAGTGAATATTTATTGTGATCAAAACTTAATTGGTTCAGATAATTTTAGTCTTAAATAATATGGAACAAGGACACGTTGTACATCGAATAGAAAATCAAATTGGCATTATTGAATTTGGCCACCCACGAAGTAATTCTCTTCCGGGAAATATTTTGAATAAGCTTGCATTAACCATAACAGAGCTAAGTGACGACAAGAATTGCAAAGTTATTTTACTCAAATCTGCTGGAGATCGAGCATTTTGTGCCGGTGCCAGCTTTGACGAATTGATCGCCATAAAAAATTTAGATGAAGGCAAGATGTTTTTTTCAGGATTTGCCAAAGTAATTAATGCCTGTAGAACAAGTAATAAATTGATTATTGCTCGAATTCAAGGAAAAGCTGTTGGTGGAGGTGTTGGTATTGCTGCATCAGCCGATTATGCATTTGCCACAGAACATGCTGCTATCAAGTTATCCGAACTTGCAGTAGGAATTGGACCCTTTGTGGTTGGCCCAGCAGTCGAACGAAAAATTGGTGTATCTGCAATGAGCGAATTGGCGATTGACGCGACACAGTGGCGAAGTGCCGCTTGGGCTCAAAATAAAGGATTGTATTCGAGTATATCTGAAACTGCCGAATTAATGGATGAAAAAATTCATGCTCTAATAGAGAAATTGTCAATGTCTAATCCAGAAGCAATGCGCGAACTAAAGAAAGTGTTTTGGTCCGGAACAGAAGACTGGGACAAGTTATTAGCTCAAAGAGCTGAAATAAGTGGAAGGCTCGTATTAAGTGATTTTACGAGAAATGCGATCCATGCATTTAAGAAAAAATAAATTCAATTCATTTTTTTTTCATTTGGTTTGTTCATATAAGTATTAATTGTATCTTTGCACCCCTAATTTAAGCTTTAAAACGGCTTGTAAATAGAATAAAGTGGATACATTAAGTTATAAAACGGTTTCAGGTAATAAAGAAACAGCTGATAAAAAGTGGTTTATCGTTGATGCAGAGAACCAAACTGTTGGTAGATTGTCAAGTAAAGTGGCAAAAGTATTGAGAGGTAAACACAAAACGTGTTATACTCCACATGCAGATTGCGGTGACAATGTAATCGTTATTAATGCAGAAAAAGTTTCTTTCTCAGGTACGAAATTGGAAAACAAAGAATACGTAAGATATTCAGGGTACCCAGGAGGTCAAAAATTCACATCTGCTCAACACATATTGAAAAATCATCCTGAAAGACTGATTGAAAAAGCAGTTAAAGGAATGCTTCCCAAAAACACATTGGGAAGACAATTATTTAGAAATTTAAAAGTGTACGCTGGTAATGATCATAATCATGATGCTCAAAAACCAGAAGCACTAAATCTTGACACGCTCAAATAAATATTATGCAAGTAATCAATACATTAGGAAGAAGAAAAACAGCTGTTGCTCGAGTATACCTTTCAAAAGGAAAAGGTAAAATTACAGTGAACAATAAAGAAGCTAAAGAAGTTTTTCCAATTGATGTTTTACAATCAAAACTAGTTCAACCCTTTGTGTTGACTGATACGGTTGGAAAATATAATGTGAGTGTGAATGTTAGTGGTGGTGGAATTAATGGCCAAGTAGAGGCTATTAGATTAGGTATCTCTAGAGCCTTGGTAGAAATTGATGCTGAAAATAGAGTAGCTTTAAAAGTTGATGGATTGATGACTAGAGACCCTAGAATGGTTGAAAGAAAGAAACCAGGTCAACCAAAAGCAAGGAAAAAATTCCAATTCTCGAAACGTTAATCGTTATTGGAAGGGTTTAGTATCCAAGCGTTTAAGTATTAGGCATGAGCCCCCCTTACACGCTGAAAAATTAGGAACGTAAACAAATATATATATATGTCTAAATTATCTTTTGACCAAATGTTGGATGCAGGTGTACACTTCGGACACCTTAAGAGAAAGTGGAATCCATCAATGGCCCCTTACATTTTCGAAGAAAAAAAAGGGATCCACATTATTGATTTAAATAAAACCATTGTGTGCTTGGATCAAGCGTCTGCCGCAATGAAACAGATTGCCAAATCTGGAAAAAAAATACTTTTCGTTGCTACCAAAAAGCAAGCGAAAGATATCGTTGCCAATAAAATCAAGAACATAAACATGCCTTTTGTGACTGAAAGATGGTCAGGTGGTATGTTGACGAACTTCCAAACCACAAGAAAGTCTATTCGTAAAATGACTACAATAGATAAAATGAAATCTGACGGAACTTGGGATACTTTAAATAAAAGAGAGAAATTATTCAAAACACGTCAAAGAGAAAAGCTCGAAAAAACTTTTGGATCAATATCCGATATGACGAGACAGCCTGCGGCTATTTTCATCGTTGACATACTAAAAGAACACATAGCGCTAGCAGAAGCACGAAGGTTAAACATCCCAACTTTTGCGATGGTTGACACGAATTCAAATCCTAAGCTAGTTGATTTCCCTATTCCATCGAATGATGATGCGAGTAAATCTATCTCAATGATTATGGATGAAGTTTGTAGTGCTATTCAAGAAGGTTTAGAAGAGCGAAAATTCTTAAAAGATAATCCAGAAAAAGCGAAAGCGAAAGAGGAAGCTCCAAAAACTGAAGCCAAAGAGGAAGCTCCAAAAGCTGAAGCCAAAGAGGAAGCTCCAAAAGCTGAAACCGAAGAAGAAGCTTCAAAAGCTGAAGCCAAAGACGAAACTCCAAAAGCTGCAGCCAAAAAGACAGAAAAAAAGCCTGCTGCTAAAAAGCCTGCCGCTAAAAAAGTTGCTGCTAAAAAGCCTGCTGCTAAAAAAACAGCCACTGCAGATGCAGAAAAAGCGAAATAAAATACTAAATCAAAAAATAATATAAGATGGCTATAACAGCTTCAGAAGTGAATAAACTTCGTCAACAAACAGGCGCCGGAATGATGGATTGCAAAAATGCACTTGTCGAGTCTAATGGAGATTTTGAAACAGCAGTGGATGTTCTGAGAAAAAAAGGACAAAAAATTGCAGCTAAAAGAGGTGAAAATGATGCAAAAGAGGGCATCATCATTGCTCAATCTACAGGAGATTCAAAAGCAGGAGTAATTGTAACATTAAATTGTGAAACTGATTTTGTCGCTAAAAATGATGGTTATGTTCAATTGGTTCAATCTTTAGTTAATTTGGCTTTAGATAGACTGCCTAAATCATTGGATGAATTGAAAAGTTTGGCATACAACGAGAAATTATCTGTTGAAGAAAAGATTACTGAACAAATCGGAATACTCGGTGAAAAACTTGATCTTTCAGCTTATGCCATAATAGAATCAGAAAAAGTTGTTGCCTACAACCATCCAGGAAATCAATTGGCAACTTTAGTTGCTTTAAATATCAATTCTGACAGCGCTGACGATGCCGGTAAACAAGTTGCAATGCAAGTTGCAGCCATGAACCCTATCGCTTTAAATAAAGATGGAATCGATTCAAAAACCATTGAAAGAGAGATCGAAGTAGGTAAAGATCAGGCCATCCAAGAAGGAAAACCTGCTGAAATGGCTGAAAAAATCGCAATGGGCAGATTAAATAAGTTTTTCAAAGAAAACACTTTACTTAGTCAACCATTTGTAAGAGACAATAAACAAACTGTAGAACAGTTTTTAAATACAACCGAAAACGGTCTTACCGTTTCTGAGTTTAAAAGATTCTCATTGAGTTAACAAAATTCTAATTGAATTAACAAAAGCTATCTTCGGATAGCTTTTTTTTTTATTATTCGTTTCTTGGAAATTTGATTTGGCTATATTTGTTCAACTGAATTTCTATGAAATATAAAAGAATATTATTAAAGCTTAGTGGAGAGTCCCTTATGGGAACGAAACAGTTTGGCATCGACAATCAACGGATTAGTTCTTATGCAGAGCAAATAAAGGGAATCCATGAATCTGGTCATGAAGTTGCCATTGTTATTGGTGGTGGAAATATTTTCAGAGGTGTACAAGCTGAGGAAGGTGGAATGGATCGGACACATGGAGATTACATGGGAATGCTTGCTACCATGATTAATTCAATGGCATTACAGGCAGCATTGGAGTCACATGGAGTTCATACAAGATTGCAATCAGCCATTGAAATGAAAGCAATTGCAGAACCATTTATTAGACGAAAAGCAGTAAGACATTTGGAAAAAGGACGTGTTGTTATTTTTGGTGCTGGAACTGGAAACCCATTTTTTACAACAGACTCTGCGGCATCTCTAAGAGCCATAGAAATTAACGCAGATATCATCCTTAAAGGCACTCGTGTAGATGGCATATATTCTGCAGACCCTGAAAAAGATAAAAACGCAACAAAATACGATACTATTACATTTGACGAAGTTTACAAGCTGGGCTTAAACGTGATGGATTTAACTGCATTTACCTTGTGTAAAGAAAATGATTTACCAATAGTTGTTTTTGATATGGATACTCCTGGTAATTTAGAAAAACTCTTGTCAGGTGTAAATATTGGAACATTGGTATCTAATTAATATGAAGTGATATGGTTGAAGATTTAAATATGATTTATGATGACCTAAGGTCATCTAATTTGAAGAAGATGGAGCATTTTGAAGCAGAATTAGCTAAAATAAGGGCAGGAAAAGCATCACCATCGATGTTATTAGGCGTAATGGTAGAATATTATGAGGCCATGACTCCTCTTCAGCAGGTAGCAAATGTGAGTGTGATGGATGCAAGAACACTGATCGTTCAGCCCTGGGAGAAATCGCTTTTAAATGATATCGCCAAAGGTATTATCGATTCTAATCTAGGCCTAAATCCTCAAAATAATGGTGAACAGCTCATTATATCTGTCCCTCCTCTCACAGAAGAACGAAGAAGAGACTTGGTTAAAAAAGCAAAAGCAGAGTCTGAAACTGCAAAAATAGGTTTGCGAAATAACAGAAAAGATGCTCTTGACCTAATTAAAGACCTTAAAAATGATGGTTTATCAGAAGACATGATGAAAGATGCTGAAAGTGAAATTCAGAATGTAACGAATGACTTTTCGAACCAAATCGACGCCTTCTTAATTATAAAAGAAAAAGATATTATGACCGTATAACTTCGGATTCGTAATTACAGGGTACCTCTACTCTCCTGCTCTCTTTCGATAGATTCAAATAACGCTTTGAAATTACCAGCCCCAAAACCTCTCGCTCCCATTCTTTGAATAATTTCAAAAAACAAAGTAGGTCTGTCTTCAATCGGTTTCGTAAAGATTTGTAACAAATACCCCTCTTCATCTGCGTCAATCATAATTCCTAAACCTTTAAGAGTTTCTATATCTTCCTTCAATTCATGGTTGTGTTCTTCCAATCGAACGGGAACAGATGCATAATATTCATCTGGTGGCGTACTCAAAAATTCAATGCCACGTTTTCTCATATCTGAAACAGTACTTATAATATCATCTGTTGCCACTGCTATATGTTGTACACCAGGACCTTCATAAAAATCTAAATATTCTTCAATTTGAGATTTCTTCTTTCCTTCTGCAGGTTCATTAATGGGGAATTTTATTCTTCCATTTCCATTACTCATGACTTTACTCATTAATGCCGAGTATTCCGTATGAATTTGCTTATCGTCAAATGATAGGAAATTCTCAAATCCCATAACATCCTCATACCACTTTACCCAGATATCCATTTCGCCCCAACCCACATTTCCTACCATGTGATCAATGAACTTTAGACCTACCGAACTCGGTTTGTAATCAGATTCCCACTTTCGAAACCCTGGTAAAAAAGTACCATTATAGTTTTTTCTTTCTACAAAAACATGAACTGTTTCACCATAAGTATGTATCCCTGCACGGACAACCTCACCATGCTCGTCTTTTTCTACAACTGGCTCAAAATAAGATTTGGCGCCTCTAGATGTGGTTTCTTCATATGCTTTTCTGGCATCCTCTACCCAAAGGGCTACCACCTTAACACCATCTCCATGCTTTACGAGATGATCGTTAATTGGGGAACTCGAATTTAAAGGCGTAGTAAGGATTATTTTGATTTTATCTTGTTTAACAACATAGGATACAGAATCTTTACTACCCGTTTCTAATCCTCTGTATGCAAATGATTGAAACCCAAAAGCGGTTTTGTAAAAATGTGCAGCTTGCTTCGCATTTCCAACATAAAACTCAACATAATCAGTACCAAGTAAAGGAAGAAAGTCTTGAGCCCCCTCAAATATCTTTTCTAAACCGTATTCAACGTTATTTATATCTTTCATTTTAATTATTTATCCTATTAATGTATCCAAGATTTATAATAATCTTTTACTTCTATTTCTAATGCTTGCTCTGTCAACTTTAATGGTTTAAATGTATCAACCATAACCGCAAGTTCTTCTGTTTTTGTTTTTCCGATACTCCTTTCATAAGCTCCAGGGTGAGGACCATGTGGTATTCCCGAAGGGTGTAATGTGATTTGACCTTTTGAAATATCGTTACGACTCATGAAATCACCATCAACATAATATAAAACCTCATCTGAATCAATGTTACTATGATTATACGGAGCCGGAATAGCTTCTGGATGATAATCATATAATCTGGGACAAAATG
>CAJQPH010000046.1 GCA_905480165.1 uncultured Flavobacteriales bacterium | reverse complement strand
TTGAATTCTTTTTATTGGGTTTCATGATGGAATATAAGATCACTCCATATCCAATCAATATTAAGATGGGTGCGATAGTGATTCTCGTATGACTAAACAAAGAGTCTCCATCAAATTTGTCTGGAGAATCTGCTCCCCCTCCAATCATAAGAAGAAAACCAAGAACATTGATGCCTAGACCAATAAATAGCCATTTATAATTGTCCTTGTTGAATCCAAAGTGATAAATCGGGTCTTTCTTTTCGTCCGTTACTTGCTTAACTGCTTTTTTCATTTTTTAAGAATATAAGTCATCTAAACTCATACGAAGATACTTGTTTAATGCAAACCATGTAGACAAAACGGTAATAAATATACCCAGTCCAAGTAAGGATGATGCTAAAATAATAAATGAACTCTGACTAAACGTTATTTCAAAAGTATCGAACACATTGTTGGATGCATAAAACACGGACACCAAAATAAACATGCCAATAATGGCCGAAATAACACCCTGTAAAATCGCTTGAAGTAAAAACGGTTGTCTAATAAACGATCCTTTAGCACCCACAAGTTGCATGGTTTTAATGGTGAATCTTTTGGAATAGAGGGCCAATCTAATGGTGTTATTGATCATCGCAACGGCAATAATGACTAGTAAAATAGCTACCCCAAGCAGAAGGTATATGAACTGCTGAAAGCCCATGTTTACATCTTTTATACTGTTCTCATCATAGCTGACTTCTTCTATTTCTTCACTAAAGGATTCCATTAGCTTTTCCTTTATCAGGTCCATTCCTTTTTTATTGGCAAGTTTTTCTACTGGGCTAAACACAATGGTTGGAGGTATTGGATTTTCACCATCCAAAATTTCTAGCATTTCTTCTTTTTAAGCTCCTACTCCGGCAAAATCCTCCATAGCAATTTCGGGAGAAACAAAGTGTACATCACTGAATTCTGGCCATTGTTTGATTTCTATTTCAATCAGTTTTATATCGGCTTCGTTCATCTCTGGATTAAAAAAGATATCTGCTCGAATGCTTTCTTTTACCTGCTTTTCAAATTCACTAATTCCTAAAACACCACCTAAAATTAAGCCAATCATAAACAATACGAGGGATATTCCGATTACGGTCGAAACGTAGCTTGTTCGGATTCCTCTCTTGCTGTATTTATCAATATTCTTAGCCATGACTACGAAAATATAAATTATCTGTTGTGTCTAATCCAAGGGTGTAAAAAAGAATTGAACTTCCGGATGTGTATTAACCCTTTCTATTGTAAGATCTGATTTTTAGAAAATGATAGATGCCAATAATGGGGATTAGGAGAGAGAAGTTGTAGTATACATCTTCCAAGGGAATGGTGAGCAAGCGAATGCCTGTATTGTGTGCATTGTTGTACCAAACCACTGGATCTTCTGTAGCAGCGCCTGTCAATACGCCATTTACAATGAAAAACGGAATCAAGGCCACAACAAATGCGAATATCGCCCGCGGATACCAAATGAATTTTTGCTTCATGGCAAATACGACAATCAAAGAAGACAAGGTGCAGGCAGAAAGCGTATACCATTGATTCATATTGGTAAGTGCCATCATTATTCCAGAGAGCACCATAAATATCGAAAAGACCATCGTCAACTTGTGTAGAGAGGCATTCGGAAAATAGGCATTCAGTACTTCATAAATAAACAAGCAACAATAGGGAATAAAAAAGAAAAAAAGAACCTCCTCCAAAGGCAGTTTTCCAAGATATATGCCTTGAAGATATTGTTCATTGAATCCCCAAACGCCTTTTTCGGTAAATATTTGGTCCCAAATTAAAAACGGAATGGCCACTATGGTGATGGCAGGAATAATAAACTTTACGTTTTTGTAAAAAGCGACTTTCTGATCAAAGCTCAATGCCAAGCAAGAGCCAAAAGAAACGAACATTAAGAGCAAATAAAGACTCATTTTTTTTCTTTTTTAAGCAAGTACGTTTTTTTTGCTTCTTGATAAAACTTTCTAGGGACCACGAGCATGCCAAAGCATTCTCCTTGTTCTTTCCCTAAATGCTTATGGTGAATTTTATGCGCTTTTCTTATGGCATAAAAATAAGGGTGATCTACGTCTCTAAACCATTTGAACCTTCTATGAATATAAACATCGTGAATCAGAAAGTAGCAGATGCCATAGGCAAGAATGCCAAACCCAATCCAAACGGGAATCCATAATCCATTCATGGAACCCAGCATAATCAACAACCATGACGGGATGGCATAAATCATAAAAAAAACATCATTTCGCTCAAAAAAACCTTTTTCCACCTGGTGGTGGTCCTTATGGAATCGCCACATTAACCCGTGCATTACATACTTGTGGGTAAACCAAGCCATAAACTCCATTCCAAAAAAAGACAAAATCAAAACAATAGGTCCCAAAACAATCATTTTCAATATAAATTTAAAAAACTAAAAAACAAAACCATTAAAACCAGTAAGGTATCGTAAACCTTGTTGGTTTCGGCTTTTTTTAATTTGAATAATACCCATTGAAGGAAGAGCGCCACTAAAAACCAACAAACGTAATTGTATAAGGGCACGCTAGCACCATTCCAGGTCCAAAAGCCACTTTTTATGGCAACAGGCTCCATCAGTACGTCGATTCCAAGCATCAAAAGTGAAGAAAGAATAATTTTTAAACCCATTGATTTCACAAATCGCTTTACGAAAGAGGCGGAAACAAGAGCTAGCACCCCCCAAAGAATACCGATAACTAAGGAAACCCCCAAGAATTTTGGGCCGAGATTCGTTCCATAGGCGTAATCACCAAAAAGATATCCAGTATTTACTCCAATGGCTTCAGCGCCAAAACCGACAACAAAAGCAATGGTCATAAATAAGAAAAAATCAGTCTTTTTTTTACTGGCAATAACCATCACAAATGAAGACAAATAGAGCACTCCTCCCGAAAGAGGTAGGAATTCAGCCTTTAACTCCGGAAGGACAAAGCCAACCGCCCCTACAATGTAGATGATTATCAAAAAAGCTTGAAGCAGGGAATCCCTATGATTCTTGTTTTTTAAAAAATCAGTCATTAAACCTCCCTTTTACTGCGTTGTCCATGGTGTCTTCGAGGGTATGAAATTGATAGTTGAATCTTTTTTTCACTTTCTCGTTGGAGTATTCCAAGTTCTTATATGCTGACTGTATACTTTCGATAGAAATCGGACTTCGTTTTCTGATAATGCGATACATATTCTCAATGGTAAATGCGGCAACATGTGCTAGCGTTCTATTGAGTTTTATACTGGGTTCGTTTTGATTCATTGATTTTGCAATCAAGCCAAATAAATCCTTAAAAGAAATATTATGCCCGATGGTAAGGTATTTCTCACCCGACTCTTCAGAATAAAGTAGCTTTAATACTATATTGGACACGTCTCGAGCATCGACAATTGCATTTGCTCCAGAAGGATAATACTTCATGCCTTTACTCCCTGCTTTTAATATCGTGAGGGAGCTTCTGTGCCAGTTTCCTGGTCCAATAATCACACAAGGGCTTACTATTGATGTATTAAGTCCCTCTGCCACACCACGAAAAGCTTCTTTTTCTGCGCTATATTTTGAAACCGAATACCCACTCACCTCTTTTCCCGGCTCCCATCGCGTTTTCTCTGTAATGGGATTTTCTCCTGTTCCCAATGCTGCAGTGGAGCTAATATAACAAAGCTTCTCAACCTTATTTTTCAAACAAAGGTTAACTATGTTTTCCGTGCCCTTCCTGTTTATTGTCATGCATCGGTGAAAATCCAATTTGTGAAACGAAACAAGTGCCGCGCAATGAATGACCTTTTGAACACCATTAAAAGATTCATCAAGGGCATCAATGTCTAAAACGTCCGCATGAAACCATTCTACATCATCAAAATTATGGGATTGATTTAAGGTTCTATTGTAATATGCGAAAAGCTTCTTTACTCTATTCTTTCTTCTTTCAGAACGATAAACCGCCCGAACTGACTCTTTCTTTCCAATAAGGTCGTAAAGAATATGGCTTCCAACCAAACCTGAAGATCCTGTTACCAATATCACGAACTGAATTTAATTGATTTTAGTTCAACTTGCTTTCTAAAAGCATATTGTGTTTTTCGAGTAAATTTAAGTATTTATTCTTCCAATAATCAGAATCCGAGGAATTTGAATTGATTCCAAATTTCTCGGCAGACTCTTTGAACTTTTTTAAATCTTGAAGATCCTCAGAAAAATCATAATGAATTATTTTTCCAATGGCTAAAATGTAGTCTATAGAAAGGTTTTGGTTTTCAAATGCATTGTACATCCATCTTCTGCTTTTATGCATTTTAACAGAAAGCTTTGTGAGCGGCATTCCGCTTTCTCGAACAGCTTTTTCTAAGATTTTACCCTTGTGTTGCATTCTTCACTTTTTTATTCCTAACAACCGTGATTGGGATTTGTTCATTAAATAGTCTTTAAAAAGCTTCTGAATATTTGTGCGGTATCATCTAAATCTGAGTATGAGAGGGCATCATTTAAGAAATAACTCTCATATGCACTCGGAGGAAGGTAAACCCCTTGATCAAGCATATAATGAAAATATTTTTTAAACATTTCGTTATTTCCATGGCTTGACGTTTCAAAGTCAACGACCTCTTGCTCACAAAAATGGAGTGACATCATAGATCCTAGCTGATTCAACTGAAAACCAATTCCTTTTTGTTTTAACTCAGCTCTCATCATCTCTGATAAGTGTTTTGTTTTATCGGAAAGCCTTTCATATAAGTTCGGATCTCTTTGTAAAATTTGAAGTGTTGAAAACCCTGCGGTCATTGCTAGTGGGTTTCCACTCAACGTTCCTGCTTGATAAACGGGCCCTTCGGGAGCTAGAAAAGACATGATTTCCTTGCGGGCACCAAAGGCTCCTACAGGAAGACCTCCCCCAATTACTTTTCCGTAGGTAACAATATCTGCATCGATTCCTAAAAATTGTTGAGCACCCCCAGTAGATAACCTGAATCCAGTCATTACTTCATCAAATATAAATAGGGTGTCGTGTTGATTACATAACTCTTTTATTCCTTCTAAAAAACCTTCTTTGGGCGGAATACACCCCATATTTCCCGCAACGGGTTCTATAATTACTGCTGCAATTTGTCCATCATTTGCCGAAAAAAGCTCCTGAACACTTTCTAAATCATTGTATCGGGCCAGTAGCGTATCTTTTGCTGTTCCTTTGGTTACTCCCGGGCTATTCGGTGTTCCAAAAGTAACCGCTCCACTTCCGGCCTCAATTAAAAAGGGATCTGCATGGCCGTGGTAGCAACCTGAAAATTTAATGAGCTTTTCTTTTCCGGTAAATCCTCTTGCCAAACGCACTGCACTCATGCATGCCTCTGTTCCTGAATTAACAAATCGAATTTGATCAATATTTGGAGCCATTTGTGTGGCCAACTCCGCAATTTTTGTTTCCAGCTCAGTGGGAATGCCAAATGAGGTTCCTTTAACAGCTGTTTTCGCAACAGCATCAATGACCTCCTCATGAGCGTGACCCAAAATCATTGGGCCCCAAGATGCAATATAATCGATGTAACGATTGCCATCTGCATCATACAAATAGGCACCTTTGGCGCTTTCAATAAATATGGGGCTGCCTCCTACAGATTTAAAAGCTCTAACAGGGGAATTCACTCCTCCTGGTATCACCTTTTTTGCCAATTCAAATAATTTCTTAGACTCCTCTGTCGATCGCTCAGTATTCGTATTCATTATACTTATATTTGTGCCACAAAATTAGCAATAATAAGAACTTATGAATTTCAAAACCTCTTTGACTTTTGCAAAAGAAATGGATAACAAGGATCCTTTAAAGGATTTTAGGAATCAATTTATCTTCCCATCATTCCATAAAAACAAAATGCGTTATTTCACTGGCAACTCTCTAGGTTTACAACCAGTGACAACACGCGAAGTGATTGGAGAAGAATTAGATGATTGGGGACGTTTTGGTGTTGATGGCCATTTTATGTCCAGAAGGCCTTGGTTCAGCTATCATGAAGAGTTGACGTCAATGGCTGCAGATATCGTTGGGGCAAAAGAAATTGAAACAGTCATCACGCATTCACTAACTACAAATATTCATTTGTTAATGGTTTCCTTTTATCAACCGAAAGGCAAAAGGAATAAAATATTGTGTGAAAAGAAAGCTTTTCCAAGCGATCAATACGCACTGCAATCTCAATTAAAATTTCACGGTTACACTAAAGACCAATTGATTGAGGTTGGCCCAAGAGAAGGAGAGCACCTTATTAGACATGAGGATATTATTTCTGCGATTGAGGAAAATAAAGAAGAACTTGCTCTGGTATTCATTGGTGGTGTAAACTACTACACTGGGCAATATTTCAATCTAAAAGAAATTACAGAAGCGGGTCACAAGGCTGGAGCTTTTGTTGGTTTCGATCTGGCCCACGCGGCGGGGAATGTGAATTTACAGCTTCATAAATGGAAAGTAGACTTCGCCATGTGGTGCAGTTACAAATATTTAAACTCTTCTCCCGGAGGAGTCTCTGGGCTATTTGTTCACGAAAAACATGCTGAAAACAATTCTCTCCCTAGGTTTGCAGGATGGTGGGGCCATGATAAAGAACAGCGATTTATGATGGAAGATGAATTTTATCCTATGAAAGGAGCAGAAGGGTGGCAATTAAGTAATGCTCCTGTGTTGGGTATGGCCGCGCACCTGGCCTCTTTAAAAATATTTAAAGAAGCGGGGATGTTTAGAATTGGAGAAAAACGAGATCTTATTACGGCTTATCTGGAGTTTCTGCTTGAAGAGGTAAACAAAAGACATCAAGGATTTTTAGAAATAATCACCCCTAAAAACCCATCTGAACGTGGTTCTCAGCTTTCAATTCTTTTCAAAAAAGACGGTAAGGAGATGTTTAATAAGCTGACTGAGTCTGGAGTAGTCGCCGACTGGAGGGAGCCGAATGTCATTCGTATTGCCCCGGCACCTTTGTATGTTTCATATGAAGACTGCTGGTTTTTCGCAGATATTCTTAATCAACACGCTTAGGGCGTATTTAGTATTTCATTTTCAACAACTTGTGGGAAATGAATCGTCTCTAATTCTCGAATTTTTTCAAATAGTCTTTGCGGGTCGTCTGTCTCTTCAATAGTTGTATTGAACTGTTTTATGATTTTACCTTCATCATATTCTTCATTTACATAGTGAATTGTAATTCCTGAAACTCTTTCTTTCGCTTCAATTACCGCATGATGAACATGCATACCATACATTCCCTTTCCACCAAACTTGGGAAGTAAAGAAGGGTGAAGGTTTATGATCTTGTTGGGGAAAGTTCGAATAATTTCTTCTGGTATTTTTTTTAAAAACCCCGCCAAAACGACCCAATCGATTTTTTTGTCGACGAGATATTTTATGATTTCTTGATGATCTTCAATTTTAAAGAGGCTTTCTTTGTAACTCACCTTATGTTGATTACAAAGGGATTCTATTCTCTCATTTTTTTGGCTTGAAATCAAGCAAATGACCTTCAGTTTTTCATTTTTTGAAAAGCGTAAAATCATCCTTTCGGCATTTGAGCCCGCTCCTGAAATAAAAATGGCTATCTTTTTCATCTAATTATGAAACAAAGTTAGCATAAATGCTTCTAAATGAAATCCATTAAAAGTGTAGCGTTGATAAATAATTGAGATTTATTTTGTTATTTGATGGTTTGTTTTTTTCTTTGCAGTCATAAACTTAAAATAATTAAAGATGTCAGATATCAGAGATAAAGTTGTTGCCATTATTGTTGACAAATTAAATGTTGAAGAAAGCGAAGTTTCTAACGAGGCAAGTTTCACAAATGATTTAGGGGCAGATTCCCTTGATACCGTTGAGCTTATCATGGAATTCGAAAAGCAATTTAATATCTCAATTCCAGACGATAAGGCAGAAGGAATTCAGACTGTTGGTGATGCTGTTGACTATATTGCAGACAACGCAAAATAGAACATTTAACGTATAAATATTTCTTATGCAATTAAAAAGAGTTGTTGTTACTGGACTCGGTGCGCTTACTCCTATAGGTAATTCCAAAGACGAATATTGGAAAAATCTTCTTGCGGGTGTTAGTGGAGCTGCGGCAATCACTCATTTTGATGCCTCCTTGTTTAAAACTCAGTTTGCCTGTGAGGTTAAGAATTTTAATGTAGAAGATTTTTTAGATCGTAAAGAAGCCAGAAAAATGGATGCCTTTACGCAATATGCCATGGTGGCGAGTGAAGAAGCTCTTAAAGATTCTGGCATTCTAGACTCGAATCCGAACCGGGACAGAATTGGTGTTGTTTGGGGTTCTGGTATTGGAGGTTTAAATACTTTTCAAGAAGAAGCCAAAAATTATTTTGGAAGTGATGGACCGCCAAGGTTAAATCCTTTTTTTATCCCCAAGATGATTGCAGATATGGCTGCAGGACAAATTTCCATTAAGCATGAATTACGAGGACCTAATTACGTGACCGTTTCAGCTTGTGCATCGGCTACTAATGCCTTAATAGATTCATTCAATTTAATTCGACTCGGAAAATCAGACGCCATTGTTACTGGTGGTTCTGAAGCCTGTGTCAATGAAATGGGAATGGGTGGATTCAACGCCTTAAGAGCTCTTTCAACAAGAAATGATTCCCCGCAATCAGCATCTAGACCATTTGATCTTGATCGTGATGGCTTTGTTCTTGGAGAAGGTTCAGGAGCCTTGATTTTAGAAGAATATGAGCACGCTGTAAAGAGAGGGGCCAATATTTATGCAGAGGTTATTGGTAGTGGTATGTCCGCAGATGCCTATCACATGACAGCTCCTCACCCAGAAGGTTTAGGTGCAATGAATACGATGTTATCTGCTCTTGACGATGCAAACATTACTCCTGCTGATGTTGATTATGTAAATGTGCATGGTACGTCTACGCCCCTTGGTGATGTAGCTGAGGTTAAAGCGATTCAGTCTGTTTTTGGCGAAAAAGCCTATGATTTAAATATTAGCTCTACCAAATCCATGACAGGTCACCTTTTAGGCGCGGCAGGTGCTATTGAGGCTATTGCATGTGTCATGGCAGTGAAAGAAGATATTGTTCCTCCAACAATTAATCATTTCACCGATGATCCCAATTTAGATCCTAAGCTCAACTTTACTTTCAATAAAGCCGAAAAAAGAACCGTAAATATTGCACTATCAAACACCTTTGGATTTGGAGGACACAATACTAGTGTAATCGTAAAGAAATATAAGCCCTAACGCTCTGAAAATACCTTTGTTTAGAAATAAGAAAACAGAGGGTGAACTTAAACTTTTTCGTTTCATTCTCGCAAAGTTTGGTTATAAACCTAAGCGTTTATCCTATTTTCAAAAAGCAATAACACATCGTTCTTTCATTGGGAATCATCGAGAAGAATATTCTAATGAACGACTTGAGTATCTTGGAGATGCCATTCTTGACTCCATTACGGCTGAGTACCTTTTTTTAAAATTTCCAGACAATGATGAAGGTGCTTTAACTAAGCTCAAATCAAAAATTGTAAATCGCAAAAACCTGAGTAAACTAGGAGAAGACATGGGTATTCGAGAAGTCCTTCTTTACAATCAAAGCCGAAGTATAAACATCAATTCTTTAGAGGGAAATGCTTTTGAGGCAATCGTCGGTGCGATCTACTTAGATGGAGGTTACGAAAAAACAAAAAAGGCTTTAAAAAATCATGTGTTCAGAAAATACTTGGATTTTAATCAGCTTTTGCAGGAGGAAATTGACTTTAAATCTAAGCTATATATTTGGTGCCAAAGGAAAAAACTCAAACTCAATTTCAAGCTGGTTTCTGAAGAACATAAATCGGGCCAGTGGGAATATACTATTGTAGTTCAAATAAACAATCAGGATTATGGCATAGGTGGGGGGAGCTCAAAAAAAGTTGCTGAACAAAATGCCTCAAAAGAGACTTTCGAATTATTAGGGGAGTTGTGAATTTTGTTTTAAGCAATTAATTTGTTTTCTTTGTGTAATATCCAATTAGATACTATGAATTCAACAGACTTTTTCTTCTTACTCGGCGACATTTTCCAATGGACTTTTCAAATTTTCGAAATCATCGGTAACTCAATTAATTTCTTCTTGTTAATCTGTGGTTTTGGCGGGTTTTTCTATTGGATGAATATTCAAAGACGTTTAAACGGAATGTCAGATGTGCCTGTTGAAGTTAAAGACAACGAGGGGTGGTACAACGATTCTTCCAAGAAAAGACAAATAAAGTAAGCCTTTTGAAGGGCAACTTATTTCTCTCCAACACGTCTAAAACTAAAGCTTTAATGTGAAACTTGTTGGATTAT
>CAJQPH010000045.1 GCA_905480165.1 uncultured Flavobacteriales bacterium | reverse complement strand
TACTCAGTTCTTCAACACAATTAAGAGATGAATTGGAAGACAATACTCGTTATTTTAAAGACAAAATTATTGCAGCTGGATTTGATATTAAAAAAGGTGACTCTCCCATAGTACCGATTATGTTATACGATGCGGCTTTATCTCAAGAATTTGCCGATCGATTATTAAAAGAGGGTATATATGCCATAGGATTCTTTTATCCAGTTGTTGCCAAAGGAGCAGCACGTATTCGCACTCAAATTTCAGCCGCTCATTCTAAACAAGAGCTTGATAAGGCCATTAGTGCATTTGTCAAAATAGGAAAAGAGCTTGATGTAATTTAGTAAAATGATTATATTTGGGTGACTAATTTTTATTGTGAAATTTTCTATCCAAAAATATCTCTCGGTTCTATACCTCTTTCTATTTGTATTTCAAATAGTTATGGTGTATTCATCTACAGTGAAGAATTTTTCGATTCATTCAGTTAATTATCTATACGGTGAAAATAACAACACTGAAAATCCATCAGATGATGAAGACTTGGTTGACTTTGAAAGTGATGATGAAAATGAAGACAACGAGGAGAATGAGGAGCAAGAGATAGACGGCGAAAGTGATTATATTGAAGATTTAGGTTATTTGGCTCTTTCAAAAAAATTAAAGCGAAATTATTATTCCTACTTTTTGTCAAAAAGTAGTTCAAAGAAAAAAGAACATTTTACCCCTCCAGAAGTTATAGTTTAAAAAAACAGCAATTCTTTTTTTAAACTTTTAAACTTTAATATGAAATCAAATATTTTTAAAAATTGGCAGTCTGATTTACCTGCAGGACTTGTCGTATTTTTGGTTGCCTTACCACTTTGCTTGGGGATAGGTCTTGCCTCGACCAGTGTAGATGGAATCGAAGGCTTACCTAACATCTTTTCGGGTATTATTTCAGGAATAATCGGGGGTCTACTCGTAGGAGTCTTGAGTGGTTCTAGACTTGGGGTTTCTGGCCCTGCAGCAGGATTAATAACCATTATTCTTGCGGCATTTGTAACGCTAGGAAGCTATCAAGCATTTTTGGTTGCTGTTGTGATTTCTGGTGTTTTACAGATTGTTGCTGGATATGCCAAAGCTGGGATTGCTGCGAATTATGTTCCAACAGCGGTCATACGAGGAATGCTTGCCGCAATTGGGATTACTTTAATACTTAAGCAGCTTCCTCACCTCGTGGCTTATGATGCCGATTTTTTTGGTGATGATGCTTTTTTACAAAGTGATGGTCATAATACATTTACAGAGATTTTTTACTCTTTTCGGGCCTTTCAACCAGGCGCGGTGATCATTGGAGCGGCTTCATTATTCATCCTTATTGCTTATGAAAAATTTAAACTTAATAGTACTAAATTATTCAAATTTATCCCTGGGGCTTTATTGGTGGTTTTATTTGGTTCGCTAATCAATATCCTTTTCCAACAATATTTTCCAACCCTTTTCTTAAGTGTAGAACACATGGTGAATTTGCCAGTGGCCAATTCGTTTAATGAATTTACTTCGTTTTTTACGTTTCCTGATTTCAGCTATTTATCAAATCCCAATGTCTATATCATTGGATTCACAATTGCTTTGGTAGGAAGTCTTGAAACGATGCTATCAGTAGAGGCAACTGACAAGCTGGATCCAAAGAAAAAAAGAACTCCGACCAACAGAGAACTAAAAGCTCAGGGAGTCGGAAATATTTTTAGTGGAATGATTGGAGGTTTACCAATAACTCAAGTAATAGTGAGAAGTTCTGCAAATATTTCCTCAAAGGCAGAGTCAAAATTATCTGCAATTTTTCATGGTCTATTATTGTTTTTATCTGTTGTCTTTATTCCCGGAATTTTAAATTACATTCCCCTGGCAGCTTTGGCAGCTATATTATTATCTATTGGATATAAACTCGCAAGAATTGAGCTTTTTAAAACCATGTACACCCTAGGCTATGATCAGTTTATTCCTTTTGTTGCAACAATCTTAGGGGTCTTGTTTACAGATTTATTAAGAGGGATTTTAATAGGTCTTTTTGTAGCGATTCTATTTTTACTAAAGAAGTATCTCAAGATTCATTTTAGTATGGAACAAAAGAAGGGGGTCACCAAACTGACCTTAAGTGAAAACGTTTCTTTTTTAAATAAAGCAGGAATGTTGGAAACACTCAGGGATTTACCAAATAATAGCAAGTTAATTATTGATGGGTCTTCAAATAAATACATCGACCAAGATGTCAAAGAAGTGATTCAAGAATTCAAAAATTTTAGAGCACCAGATAGAAATATTGAAGTGGAATTAATCAATCTCAATATTTCTTAAAATGAGGTGTAAGTATTAGCAATATATATGAAAAAGTAAAATTATGTCAACATTAACAAAAGAAATGCAGGAAGGCATCTCACCTGATCAAGCAATAGAGATGTTGAAAGAAGGAAACCAAAGGTTTTTGAATAAAAATGAGATCTCTAGGGATTTACATGCACAAGTAAAGGAAACAAGCGGTGGTCAAAACCCTTATGCCGCAGTCCTAAGCTGTATTGATTCACGAGTACCTGTCGAATTGGCATTCGATCAAGGAATTGGTGATATCTTTAGTGCAAGAGTCGCGGGAAATATTATCAATGAGGACATTCTCGGGTCCATTGAGTATGCATGTGGAGTTGCAGGTTCAAAGGCTATTTTGGTTCTTGGGCATACCAAATGCGGTGCCGTTACTGCTGCATGTCAAGGTGTTGAACTTGGAAATATTACAGCTTTGTTGAGTAAAGTAAAACCTGCAATAAAAGAAGTTGAAGAACGCACTGGTGAAGTTGAAGTTGAAGAAGTGACGAAATCAAACGTTCAGCAATCTATTGTTGAAATTCGAGAAAAAAGCACTCTACTATCTGATCTCGAAAAAGAAGGAAAGATTAAAATAGTTGGTGCCGTTTATCATGTAGAAAACGGGATGGTTTCTTTCTTGTAAATTAAAATTTTATGTTTTTAAAGGAGCTTATCAAATAAGCTCCTTTTTTATTGATCTAAACCCAATCCTTTGGATTCTATTGAGTCTTCCTCAATTCGTGAAACTGAATCAATATTTATTATATTTATCAAGTCTGTAAAGAAATATGACATATGATGACCTTTTTAAAACATACACTTTGCTTCCTGCTTTTTTGTTTTTCATTAAATCTTACAGCTCAAGTTACCCTTTCGGGTAAGATTATTGATGATTATACTGGTGAACCAATGGATGGAGTGAAAGTCAAGGTTAAGGGTTTGAATGCTGGTGCTTTTACTGATGATAAAGGTTCTTTTACCATTTCAATTCAAGCGGAGCTCCCTGTTACATTGATTAGTTCTTATTTGGGATATGCTGATGCTGAGACAACGATTACTAGAACATCTGACCCCATACTGATTCGTTTATTAACGGATAAAACTTTAAACCTAGAAGAGGTTAACGTAAGAAGTTTTGCCAGTGATAAAGAAAAAGAATCGGCATTGTCTATCGAAACGATGTCTTTGAGCGATATACAGCAAACTCCGTCTACAGACTTTTATGAGGGATTAAGCCATATGAAAGGTGTAGATTTAACATCAGCAAGCCTTGGCTTTAAGGTGATAAATACAAGAGGTTTTAACAGTACTTCTCCAGTAAGAACGCTTCAAATTATTGATGGTGTTGATAATGCTTCTCCTGGTCTTAATTTTGCTTTAGGAAATTTCTTAGGTGCCTCAGAATTAGATTTGATGAAAGTTGAAGTGATCTCAGGTGCAAGTTCTGCTTTTTATGGGCCAAATGCCTTTAATGGAGTGATTAGTATGTATACCAAGAGCCCATTTAAATTTCAAGGGTTTAGCGCAAGCGTTAAAGGAGGAGAACGAATGCTTAATGAGTATTCCTTTCGATACGCGAAGGCTTTTCAGAATAAAGCTGGAGAGGACAAATTCGCCTTCAAGATTAATTTTTCCTATTTATCCGCCAATGACTGGGAAGCCAATAATTCAAATCCTGTTGAGGGTCTGGATACAGACCGGAACAATCCTGGCGGATATGATGCAGTGAACAAATACGGAGATGAAAATTTATCACCAAACATCAATAATGCTTTAGATATACAGGCAAGGTGGCAAACACCTGGTTTGGGCCGTTGGCACAGAACAGGGTATTGGGAGAGAGATATTGTAGATTACGATACAAAAAACTTAAAAGCATCTGCGGCACTTCACTATCTGATTAACCCTGATTTGGAGGTGGTCTTGGCGTCCAATTTCGGAACAGGAACAACGGTTTATCAAGGTGACAATAGGTTCAGTTTAAAAGATATTTTGTTTTTTCAAAACAGATTAGAACTAAGAAAGAAGAATGACTTTTTCATAAGGGCTTATGCTACTAATGAGGACGCTGGAAATTCTTATGATGCGGTATTAACGGCATTTCTTCTGCAAGATGCTGCCGGAGAGGATTGGGATTGGAGTGAAAGATATCGCCAATATTGGTCTTCAAATGTTGTTGATCGTGTAAGAGCTTTAGATGAAAATATTGTTTGGGAACCACAAATAGGAGTTCCATTTGATATTAATGCCATTGACGAGGTTGTTTCTGCCAATCCTGATTCAATGTATGTATGGCACCAGGAAGCGGCAAATTATGCAAACAGTGAATATGAAAACTGGAGCATGTCAGATTATTATGAACCAGGAACGCTTCGCTTTGATTCACTTTTAAATGACATTACAAGTAAAACCTCTTTTTTAGAAGGAGGGTCAAGGATTCAAGATCAATCGGCCTTGTATCATTTGCATGGAGAAAAAATATTCAACACTGAGTTTGCGAAGTTTACCATTGGGGGTAATGGACGAATCTATAACCCCAGATCTCAAGGTTCTTTATTCAGTGATACAAATGGAGTAACTATTGTAAATAAAGAATTTGGAGTTTATGGTGGTTTTGAAAAAAAGTTTGATGATGAAAAATGGATAGCAAAAGCAACGATTCGTCTTGACAAAAACGAAAATTTTAATTTCTTGCCTTCCCCTGCAGTTTCATTAATTTGGCAACCCAACAAAAAACACACTTTACGGGGTACTTTTTCAGCAGCAATCAGAAACCCTACCTTACTTAATCAATACATGTATTACAATGTCGGTAGAGCCAAGCTGGTTGGAAATATTGAAGGATATGATTCATTGGTAACCATCGAATCTTTAAGGGACTTCTATTATTCTGAAAATGCGGATACCCTTGACTATTTTAGTTTGA
>CAJQPH010000044.1 GCA_905480165.1 uncultured Flavobacteriales bacterium | reverse complement strand
TGGATGGTGCAAATATGAATGCACAAGTAGGCGTTACGAATCCCGGAAATATAGGTGCAGACGTTTGTCATTTGAATCTTCATAAAACCTTTGCCATACCTCACGGTGGTGGTGGCCCAGGAATGGGACCGATAGGTGTTGCTGCACATTTAAAGCCCTTTTTACCAGGAAGTCCTCTTGTTAAATCAGGTGGAGAACAAGCGATCAACGCAATTTCAGCTACACCATATGGAAGTGCATTGATTCTATTGATATCATACGGTTACATCAAAATGCTCGGAGCAGAAGGATTGACTGAGTCTACAGAAATTGCCATATTAAACGCAAATTATATTGCAAAAAAACTAGAAGGACATTATCCCATTTTGTACAAAGGTCGAAATGGCACAGTAGCTCACGAAATGATTTTGGATTGTCGCTCATTCAAGAAAACTGCTGAAGTAGAAGTTGCGGATATAGCCAAACGACTTATTGATTTTGGATTTCATGCACCAACTGTATCATTTCCTGTTGCGGGCACACTTATGGTGGAACCAACAGAATCAGAGGACAAGGATGAGCTTGATCGTTTTATTGACGCCATGATTAAAATTCGTGAAGAAATAAAAGAAATTGAAAACGGACATGCGGATAAAGAAAACAATTTACTCAAGAATGCTCCACATACAGCGAACTGTATCATCAATAAAAATTGGAATTACCCATATTCACCTCAAGAGGCAGCCTACCCTCTTCCCTATTTGGTAGATACTAAATATTGGGTTCCAGTCAGACGTGTTGATAATGCTTTTGGTGATAGAAACCTTGTTTGTGCTTGTCCAAGCGTTGAAAGTTACGTACATTTAGATTAAATGAAACTCGATATACTAGCCTTCGGAGCACACCCAGATGATGTCGAAATATCAGTTGGAGCAACCCTATTAAAATATTCGAATGAAGGTAAATCTATAGGTATTATTGATCTTACCGAAGGTGAATTAGGTACTCGAGGAAGCATTGAACAACGTTATAAGGAATCAGAAAAAGCTGGACAAATGTTGGGCCTTAAAGTCCGCACAAATCTGAATTTGGGAGACGGAACCTTCGAGGTTTCTCATGGGAATAAAGTCAAAATCATTGAGAAAATCAGATTACATCAACCTGAAATTATTCTGGCAAATTCTTTAAGCGATCGCCACCCAGACCATGGAAAAGGAGCCAAATTGGTTGCAGATGCATCCTTTCTTTCTGGATTAGATAAAATTAAAACTGAACATGAGGGAATTCCACAGACCAAATATAGACCCCGTTTACTCTTGCATTATATTCAGGACTATTATTTAACACCTGATTTCATTTTAGATGTAAGTTCACATGGGGCTGAAAAGGTTAATCTCATCAAATGTTACAGCAGTCAATTTTATGATCCGAATTCAGAGGAAATGGATACCCCAATTTCTGGCAAAGAATTTTTTGATTTTATAGAAGGTCGAATGCTCTGTTACGGTAGAGAATTAGGAGTAAAATATGGCGAGGCTTTTAATATCGACAGAACCATTGGGACTTCCGACCTTTTTTCTATGAAATAAGGTTAGTGACTCATCTCTTTAATTTCTTCCGGATCGTGTTTGTGTTTAAATAATAGAGCGAATAGGATAGCAATTATTAAAGCATAGATGGCAAATGCAAGCCAAATTCCAGGCCAATCTTTCATCATAACTTCTTGTGAAAGAGAGCCGTTAGACCCAACTGTAATTTGAAAATTATCCAATAGTTCTAATAATTTTGAATTGTCCGCAGTTGTATCCAAATAACCGGCAAGTTCATTCGTAGTATTAAATTTTAGTGTGTAGTAATTGTCAATTAACCAACCAGCTCCTAAACTTCCAAAAATAGCCCCGAACCCATTCGTCATCATCATAAATAATCCTTGAGCGGAAGAACGTGTCTTTGCCGTTGTTTGGGATTCTACAAAAAGAGAGCCGGAAATATTAAAAAAGTCAAAGGCCATTCCATAAACAACACAGGAAAATATGATCAACCACAAACCTCCCGCTGGATCGCCAAATGAAAATGTTGCGAATCTCAAGACCCAAGCAAACATACTTATTAGCATCACTTTTTTAATTCCGAATTTCCTTAAGAAAAAAGGAATAGCAAGAATGAAAAGAGTTTCCGAAACTTGAGATATGGACATAATAATCGTAGAATATTTTACCACGAAAGAATCGGCGTACTTTGGAAACTGTTCAAACTCACTCAAAAAAACATCTCCAAACGCATTTGTCAATTGCAAGGCTGCGCCTAAAAACATAGAGAAAATAAAGAAGAGTGCCATTTTATAGTTGGCGAATAACTTAAATGCATTTAGTCCGAATGTATCAAAAATCGATTGGTTTTTAGAACCTGTTTTTTCTGGCTTACATTTGGGAAGCGTAAAAGCATAAATACCAAGGGCAATGGCAACAATTCCAGCCAAATAAAACTGGTTTTCAGACGATTTATTTCCGGTTAAATTCGTTATCCACATTGCCACTATAAAACCAACTGTACCCCAAACTCGGATAGGAGGATAATCTTTAATAAGATCTAAATTATTGTTTTTTAATACCGTGAACGAAATTGAATTCGTCAATGCAATGGTAGGCATATAAAATATCATGGCTAAAAGCATCACAAAAAAGAACGAATCAGGATCTGTTATTTGAGGTAAATATATTAGGGCACAGGCATAAAAAAAATGAAGAATTCCATATAATTTTTCCGCATTCAACCAACGATCGGCTACTACTCCCATTAAAGTTGGCATGAAAACAGAAGCAATTCCCATTGTACTGAAAACTGCACCAAATTTAGTGGGGTCCCACTGCATGGTTCCGAACCAATAATTTGCCATTGTAATTAACCAAGCTCCCCAGACATAAAACTGGAGAAAACTCATTATAATTAAACGGAGCTTGATTGACACCTTAGGATCGTTTTTTCATTTCATCCCTTAGCTTGGAAGCCAGTTCGTAATTTTCGTTTTCCAAAGCAGCCTGAAGTTGTTTCTCGAGGTCCTGAAGAGAATGGCTAACTAAAGAGCTTACTTCTTTTTCATCTTCAACAGCATCGTTAGCAGCATCATCGAAAATCTCATCACTTTCAAATGCATCTTCTTGATCATTTGTAATTGAGGCTTCATCAATAATATTAGAAAGGGTAAAAATCGGGCTGTTAAAACGAACTCCAACGGCTATCGCATCGGATGTCCTAGAATCGATTTCAGAAATAACCCCATCTCTTTCGCAAATTAATTTTGAATAGAAAACACCTTCAACAAATTTGTAAATAAGAACCTCTTTAATCACCACGTCATAAGACACACAAAAAGATTTAATCAAATCATGCGTTAAAGGGCGGTTTGGAATCATCTTTTCGAGCTCTACGGCAATAGCCTGAGCCTCAAAACCACCGATTACAATTGGTAATTTTCTATTGCCTGCCGCTTCAGACAAAGTCAAAACATAAGAACCAGACTGAGTCTGACTATATGCTATACCTGAAATTTCTAATCGAACCTTTTGCATGAATTATATCTTCTTTAGTAAGATAACATATTTTTAGGAAGCTTTAAACTTATTAACGGCTTCATTAAGTCTTGGTACTACTTCAAAAGCATCTCCGATAATTCCGTAATCAGCTGCTTTAAAAAATGGCGCCTCTGGATCTGTGTTAATGACAACAATAACCTTTGAACCATTTACACCAGCTAGATGTTGAATCGCACCAGAAATACCAATTGCAATATATAAATTAGGTCTGATAGCGACACCAGTTTGCCCAACGTGCTCGTGATGTGGTCTCCATCCAATATCTGCAACCGGTCTTGAACAAGCCGTAGCCGCTCCTAAAGAAACAGCAAGGTCTTCAACCATTGCCCAGTTTTCAGGTCCTTTTAAACCTCGTCCTGCAGAAACTACAAGCTCTGCTTCAGGAAGAGGAATTTCGCCCTCAGGTTTTTTGGTTGAAAGCACCTTAATTGAAGGACTTCCCGTATCAGCTGTTATTTCCTCTACAGGACACGCGCTCCCATTTTCTTCTGGTTGAATGCTATTAGGTAATAAGGATATTATTTTAATTTCTGAATTGACTTTAACCTTTCCCAGTGCTTTACCCGAAAACACATTCACATCAACACATCCTTCGGCATCAGGTAAAGAAATCGCACCCGAAACCAATCCCGCTTTTAATCTAACCGACAACATTGGGGCTACAGATTTACCGACCAAATCGTGAGAAAAAACAATTGTTTTTACGCTATTGTTTTCAACAGCACTTGCAATCAATTTCGTTAATTGTTGTTGATCATCTCCATTAATTTTCCGATCAACCAAAACTTTCGATGCACCATATTGACCTAATGAAGCCAGATCATCTGATGAAGCTCCTCCATTTGTTAATGCGATTACATCTCCTAACTTCTTACCATAAGAAATAGACTCATAAGAAGACTTTGAGATACCATTACTAGAATTTATATATACTAAAATCATATTAAAATATTTATCGATTAGATTACTTTAGCCTCCTTGTGCAACAATTCTACTAATTCATCCATGTTCTCTGGATCAATCATTTTTACAGCAGATTTCGCATTTGGTAAAGCATATGAAACAAATTCTGTTAAGTTTTCAATTTCTTGAGCGGCCACAACGTTTAAAGGCTTTGTTCTGGCTGCCATAATACCTCTCATATTCGGTATTCTCTGCTCTGCCATTCCTTTGGCGCAACTAATTACTGCAGGTGCATTTAATTCTACCACTTGCAAACCTCCAACGATTTCTCGTTCTACAGTTAATGTACTGCCATTCACATCCAATTTTGATGCTAGAGATACAAAGGGAACGTCTAATTCGGCGGCTATCATTCCTGCTACTTGAGAACCATTGTAATTGATGGTTTCTTTTCCCGTCAAAATAAGATCATAATTGTTCTCTTTGGCGTAAGAAGAAATTTGCATTGCTGTGTAATAGGCATCTTTTGCCTCTGAATCTAAACGAACGGCGTCATCGGCACCAATTGCCAATGCTTTTCTGATAATCGCGTCATCACTAGCTCCACCGACAGTTATTATTGTTACTTGACCTCCACCTGCTTCTTTGATTTCCAGAGCCCTTACCAAGGCATACCATTCATCATAAGGATTCACTATGAATTGAACCCCATTTTCATCAAACTTTGTGTTCTCTTCTGAAAAAGCAATCTTCGACGTAGTGTCGGGAGCCTTGCTGATACAAACCAATATTTTCATATTATTCTTCTTTAAAGTGTTGCAAATTTACTGAATTATCTTTGAGAATGAAAGTCACGTAATTAGTATTTCTTGAATTCGTCAAACTACACCAAAAATAAGGATGTTGCGAATAGAATAGAAGAAGAAAAAGTAATTAAAGCCACCTTCTTAAGCTCCGGGTCGTACATCGAAGGGTCATCAATTTCCATGACTTTCTTTAAATGGGGATACAAAAACAGCGCTGGGAATATCCCAATTAGGAAGACCCAGTTATCATTGAGGTAGATATAAACACTATTTAAAATGGTCCAAATAGACAACCCAATTAGAATCAGAGAAAAATGATAATACTTTGCACGTCTTGGTCCCAATTGCACTACTATGGTTCTTTTTAAAGATGCGGCATCATTCACCATATCTCTCATATTGTTTAAGTTTAGAACAGCTACACTCCAAAGACCTATAGTAAATGCAGGCAGTAACGTTATCAATTCAAAAGGCATTCCATACAAAGTAAAAACACCTAAAACACTGAGGCATCCAAAAAACAAAAAGACCATAATGTCCCCAAGACCATAATATCCATAGGCAGATTTACCTACTGTATATAAAATTGCTGCAAAAATGGAAAGCGCAGTCAATACAAGGTAAATCCAAATTAATGAATCACTTAAGAAATTAGAACTTATGTATATCAATCCAAAAGCAGAAGTCAAAGAAAGAAACGTAACAAGTACAACTGCATTCTTCATGCTCGACTGAGAAATCAATCCGGATTGTATCGCCCTTGTAGGACCTATTCTTTCATCATTATCCGTTCCTTTTTGACTGTCCCCTAAATCATTAGCAAGATTGGACAAAATTTGAAATAAAACTGTTGTGGAAATAGACAAAATAAAAATATGGAAATTCCATCCCCCATAATAGTAAGCCATTGCTGAACCCACAATTATTCCCGATAAAGAAAGAGGTAGCGTCCTTAAACGCACCGCACCAATCCATGCTTTAGTTAATCTCACTATACAAATTTACAAATTAGAAACATTTGAATTGTACAATAGTTTGAAACAAATTCATATTTTTACGGTCCAATTCGGGATGTAGCTTAGTCCGGTTAAAGTGCGCGTCTGGGGGGCGCGAGATCGGTGGTTCGAATCCACTCATCCCGACTTCTTTTAAAAGTGTCGTTTTTAACGACACTTTTCATTTACTTAACTTGGTCATGTAATGACCAATATCAATCATGAATAATCCAATAAAAAATCAAGTACAAATTCTACATAAAATGGGAATTGATCAGCTCAATCCTATGCAAATTGAAGCCATTGATGCCATAGATAAATCGAAAGAGGTTCTTATCCTTTCACCTACAGGAACTGGGAAGACTTTGGCTTTCTTGTTACCACTCATCGAAAGACTGAACCCAAGTTTAGCTAAAACCCAACTATTAATATTGGTTCCAGCAAGAGAGCTTGCTATTCAAATTGAACAAGTAGTTCGTGATATGGGAACTGGCTACAAGGTTAATGCCGTATATGGAGGAAGGTCTGGTTCAAAAGAAAAAATAGAGCTGACTCATGCGCCTACAATCCTAGTTGGGACACCGGGCAGAGTTGCGGACCATATTAGAAGAGACCGCATTACCCTTCATGGAATAAAAAACCTGGTCATTGATGAATTTGACAAATCCCTTGAAATTGGTTTTGAAAAAGAAATGAAGGAGATTGTTTCCGCACTTCATTCTTTAGACAGAAAAATACTGACCTCGGCAACACATAAAGAAGAAGTCCCTGGTTTTTTAGAATTCAATAACCCTATAACCCTAGATTATTTGGGTACAGCATCAAAAATTCTTGACTTATCATGGGTTCATTCCTCAAAAAACACATTGGATACACTGCTAAACCTATTAGAAAGCCTTGGCGATAAAAGAGGTATTATCTTTTGTAATTTTAAGGACACTCTTGATGGTGTTTCTCAGTTTTTAGATGAGAATCAAGTAGAACACACCTGTTTTTTTGGAGGCATGGAGCAAGTTGATCGTGAACGAAGCCTGATTCAATTCAGGAATTCTAGCCAACGTACGCTCTTGGCAACGGATTTAGCAGCCAGAGGAATAGACATTCCTGGGCTTGATTATATCGTACACTATGAAATGCCTCCAAGAGAGGAGGAATTCACGCACCGTAATGGCCGAACCGCTAGAATGAATGCAGATGGCACTGCTATTTGCATCAAGGGGAAAAATGATAAGATTCCTGATTATGCACGAGGAATTAAAACAAAAGAAATAGAAGAGGGTGCTAAAATCCCTAAAAATAAATGGAAAACAATTTTTGTCTCTGGAGGAAGAAGAGATAAAATATCTAAGGGTGATATTGCAGGTTTATTTATTAAAAAGGGAGACCTTGAAGGTAGTGAATTAGGTGTCATTGAACTAAAAACTGATTGTGCCTTTGTAGCCGTTTCCTCTATTAAAGCGGATGCTCTCTGTCATAAATTAAACAATGAAAGACTTAAAAAGAAAAAAGTAAGAATCCACAAGATTTAATTTGCTACATGGGTTTATTCAAAAAAATTACCATTTATTTTATGGGTTCGGCATACATTTATGTTGGAATAAGGCATTTCATTGACCCCGATTTTTTTTTGGCTATCATGCCTGACTATCTGCCCTATCATTTAGAAGCCGTTTATATAAGCGGAGTATTTGAAATCCTTTTGGGAGGCATGCTTTTTTTTAAGAAATTGAGAAGACTTGGAGCCTGGGGATTAATTGCGCTTCTGATTGCTGTCTTTCCTGCCAATATCTATTTGGTACAAAATGAAGCTGCACAACAAGCTTTAAACATCAGTCAAACTATGGCATTAATTCGTTTGCCATTTCAGGCATTATTTATCGGACTGGCCTTTTGGCACACTACAGATGAATCAGTTTTAAAATCTTAGGCAATAAAAAAGCCCCCCTGCAAAACAGGAGGGCTTAAAGAATATACTAAGTTATTATTTGATAATAACGAACTTTTCTTTCATTATGCCATTTGTAGTATTTAAGTGTACATAATAGATTCCACTCTGAAGATTTGTCACGTTGTACTCGAATTTATAAGTTTCATTCGCTCTCGCGCTTCCACTATAAACTGTTCCTACAACTTGTCCATTGATATTCAAAATAGATACACTTACTTCCTGATCCTCTATTACTGAGAACTCAAATGTAGCATTGTGATCTGCTGGATTAGGATACTGCTTGATCATGTTCTCTTCTAATGAAACTTCAACTTCTCTTCCTGAGTTGTCAATGTCTCCACTATTCTGAGAGTTGATATCACAAGAATTTCCTTCTGTATCTGTCCATCCTGTAACCTGGAAAGGGAAGAAATCCTGTCCAATTGGGTTATCACAGCAGTTTGTTGGGATCTTATATCTTCCAACTCCTGACCACTCAAAATAAGTGTCTTTTCTCAAGTATGATAATCCTGCATCTGATGCATTAATAGTGAACTCGTCACCTGTCATAACATTTGTAAAGTCTCCTAATGGAATTTTACACTTGTTCTTCGCTGCAACACTGATGTCCTCAAATGATGGTCCAACATATCGGAAAGTAACACTTACCAATTTACCAGAACATACACATGATACTGGATTCGCAGTAGCTGTTGAATTGTCACATGCTGCTGTTTGTTGCATATCACATGGGCCTAATGTATAACCACAGTTTAACTTTTTGTCAATGTTCTTAGCATTTACACAATAAGTTACGCCGTCAAAGCACATAAGTACTTTCTTAGGGCCTTTACTTTTGTAAGACTCACAGTTGATTGAAACACTTGAAGCGCTTGATGATCCACTTGCAGAACTATTTCCTGGTCCTGATCCACTTCCACTTCCTGATCCACTTCCAGAATGTGATCCGTGTGAACTATGTGATCCACTATGTCCACTACTAAATGCTGATCCCATAGAAGAATAGCTAGATAGGTGACAAGATGAAGAACTTGATCCACTTCCGCTTCCAGAATGTGAGCTACTAGAATGTGAAGATGAACAGCTTGGTCCACTTCCCATACTTGGCATACTCATTGAACTTGATCCACTTCCACTTCCTGATCCGCTTCCGCTTCCACTTCCTGAATTAGATCCGTGTGAGCTATGTGACCCGTGAGATCCACTTCCTGAATGTGACGAGTTTGAGTGTCCTGGACTACATTCGATGTCCACAACCTGTACTTGCCAATCTGCTGTCGCAGTACATCCATTTGCATCAGTTACGGTAACTTCGTAGTTAGATGTTGAATCTGGCAAACTGTGATTCCTTCTGTAGACTCTGTATTGGTCCAGTCAAAAGTATATCCAGCTACTCCACCTGTTACAGTCG
>CAJQPH010000043.1 GCA_905480165.1 uncultured Flavobacteriales bacterium | reverse complement strand
CCTTTAATATACGTCGCCTTAATGACATTCATTCTAATTGTTTCCTCTGTAACCATGGTTTTGGCAGTAGAAGCGGGCCATCGTATGGACAAAAAAGGTGTTGTGAAATGGATGATTGCTACCATCATTGGTGGGTTTTTCTTCTTGGGTTCTCAAGCTTGGGAATGGAGTCACTTCATCCATGGATCTGAGTTTGGTAAGGTTGAGCTTGCCGACGGTTCACAAGCCATTGTAAAAGGACATTTTGGAGAAATAGAGAGTTTTACGGTCACTGAATCCGGAACCCATCACAAAAAAGGAGATGTAATCAAAGAAGATTTAATGCACACTTTTCAACATGCTGCTGAAAAAGGTCACATCAATAATGGCATTATCGAATTGCATGATGGATCGAAAGCCTCCATTAAAAAGGCAAAAGATGATCACCTGAAGTTAATCATTAAAAAAGATGGAAAGTCTTACACAGTTGGAAAAGAAATTGAAGGTAAAAAGGCTGAGGATTTGTATTATAGTGCGATTTATAGTGGTGAAGAAAACCGTGTGATTTATGGTGCGAATCTGAATAAAAATGAATACGGACCTCAGCAATATGGTCAGTTCTTCTTTTTCATTACAGGCTTTCATGGCTTTCATGTTTTTTCAGGAGTATTGATTAATATCCTAATTTTAATTGGTGTGATGCGAGGAGTGTATCATAAAAGAGGCCATTACGAAATGGTTGAGAAAACAGGTTTGTACTGGCACTTTGTAGATTTAGTTTGGGTATTTGTTTTTACCTTCTTTTATCTCATTTAAATTTAACGCTTTATGGAAAGAGACGACTTAATTGAATATTCGCTTAACGGACATCATTCTGATGATGAGGGAAAGCTGATCAGGAAAAAAATCTGGAAAGTTACGATACTTTTAACGGCCATTACGGTTTTGGAAGTTGCACTTGGTGCATACATAAAACAAAGCTCAGGTGCTTGGCCTTATGTAAAGTGGTCATTTGTTGCACTTACACTTTTGAAAGCAGGTTATATTGTTATGGTGTTTATGCACCTCGGAGATGAAAAGAAATGGCTAAGAAATATTGTTCTTATTCCATATGCTTTGTTTATTATGTATCTCATATTTATTGCCCTGTGGGAGGCTTTAGCGGTGGGAGACGCATGGATGGGTGCTTAATTTATCTCTTTGACAAAAAAAAGATTCAATAATTTTTTGGGGTTTCTGCTGGTCTTTGGGCCAGCGGTCATATTTATAGCCATGACCTTATTTATGACTCGTTCTTGTGAACACAAGTTCGAAACACTTGAAAACTACGGCACAATCACTTCTTTTAATTTCACAGATGTAAATGGAAATAAGAGGAGCTCACTTGACTTTAAAGGAGACATAGTCTTAATATCCACCATTCAAGAATCCTGTCCAGATAGTTGTTCCGTATTGTTGTGGAATATTAATCAAACGATTTACCAACGCATCTGGAAAAACAGAACGAAGAAGAGAAAACAAGTTAAAATACTCTCGTTCGTTACAGATGACAACGGGAATCCCATTAAAGACTTGTCGCCTATTGAAGACTTTTTAAATAAAATAGTGCCTAATTATGACCCTTCTATCTGGGTTTTGGCGAAGGGTGATGTGAAGTCCATTTACGATATAGAACACAATGGAGCATCTCTTTTACAAGGTGGAAATAAATTTCAAGAGCTCATGTTACTTATGGATAAAAAGCAATGTTTACGGATGGTTTTGTCTGGTAAAAAAGAAGGTCACATAAGACGAATGGAACAAAGTATGGCCTTGTTGCAAAAAGAATATGATAAGGCAAATTCAAATTAACGAAAACAATGAGACTGTTTTATCCTATACTGTTGCTGTTTTTAATCACAAGTTGTTCTGAAGAAAACCCTCTTCAAATTCAAAAAGAAGAAAATACACTGCCTTATATTGGACACGTTGATGTTGTTGAATCTAAAGAAAATGGACAAAAAATCACCGATACGATTTTTGAAACCATCCCCTATTTTAGTTTCTTGAATCAGGACTCAATAGAGGTCAATAAGTCTAGCTATAAAGACAAAGTAATTATTGCTGAATTTTTCTTTGCCTCGTGCCCAACCATCTGCCCATTAATGAACGACCAAACGGCAAAGCTTTATGATTGGCTAGAGAAAAATAGGTATCTCGAATATTTCCAAATCTTGTCATTTTCGATAGATCCCTCAAACGACACCCCCTCAGTTCTAAAAAAGTTTAAAGACAGCTACTGTGACAATTGTCCCAACTGGGATTTCTTGACAGGTGATGAAAAAGAAACCCATCAACTGGGAATTGATAGCTTCAAAATATTTGCAGGAAAAGATAAGGGCGCCGCTGGTGGATATGCCCATTCTGGGGCCTTTTCACTCGTAGATAAAAAAAAACGGGTAAGAGGCGTGTACAATATCACGGATGAAAACGGGGATGTGAACAAAAAAGAATTTGACAGGTTAAAGAAAGAAATTGATAAACTGATGCGTTATGAGTACAACTTCAAATAATTCGAAAAAAATAAAGCAAGCAATAATCGCTGTGTCAGTTGTTATTCCTATAGCAGTTGCAGTATTATTTACCATAAAAATTGAGGGTGTTGATTTGAGCTTTCTGCCTCCCGTATATGCTTCTTTAAATGGGTTAACCGCAATTGGCTTAATCATTGCGATTTTGGCCATAAAGAATAAAAACAGAACGCTTCATCAACGCGCAATTCAAGTTTGCTTGACTTTTTCTATTCTCTTTTTATTACTTTACGTTTTGTATCATATGACCTCTGATAGTACGCCATATGGAGGGGAAGGGGTATTAAAATATGCTTATTTTATTCTTCTCATTTCTCATATATTATTGAGTTTAGTTGTAATACCGATTGTTTTATTCTCTTATCTGTTTGCTTGGCAGGGAGACTTTGAAAGACATAAGAAATGGACAAGGTTTGCGTTTCCTCTTTGGTTTTACGTTGCGGCTTCGGGAGTTTTGGTCTACTTTATGATTTCCCCGTATTATTAAAAGCTATTTAATCAATACTTCTACACGCCGATTGGCCTCTTTTTCCATTTCATTTTTGGGCTCGTCATGAACTGGTTTATCAAATCCAAATCCCACGGAACTCAATCGATCAGACGAGATCCCTGCATCTCTTAAGTAATCCAAAACACTTTTCGCTCTTTTCTTTGATA
>CAJQPH010000042.1 GCA_905480165.1 uncultured Flavobacteriales bacterium | reverse complement strand
ATTACTCCCGCATTCCAAGCATAGTTGCATACATTTTGACCATAATTTGATAATCCTCCGCCTCCCCAGGACATATTTATTGCATCTGCACCATTATCGGCGGCCCAGATAATTCCGTCATAACCTCCTGTTAATGCACCTGTAGAACAATTTCCAATTTTTATAGGCATCACACTGATATTATATCCAAGTGAGGCAACCCCTAGGTTATTGTTGGTTTCAGCGCCTACAGTTCCCGAAACATGAGAACCATGAAAACCATCGTTTCCACCACAAGGCGAAGGATCATTGTCATCATCCACAACATCTCGACCGGGCACCACCTTATTGACAAGGTCTGGGTGATTGATTTGAATTGCATTGTCGGTAACCGCGACAACCACATTGGCATCACCTATAGAGATATCCCATGCCTGTGGAGCATTGACTTGGTACAAGCACCACATACCATTATTAAATGAATTCGTAAAGTAAGGATCGTTTGGTGTTAAAAAGGATTCGTGAAGTTCTTTCTTTTCGACGTATGCCACATCTATTGTTTGTCTGAGATCACTGATGAGCTGCTCGACCATTTCGATTTCGCTAAACTGGATTTCGTATGTTCTCGACAGACGAGCGTCCTGAATGTTAGGGTGAATTAGCTCTAATGATTCAATACCGAATTGATCAATTAAGGCATTTGAAAAAGGCATGTGCGCTTCCGGGACAAAGCCCTCGATTGTTTTGTATTTTGCTTGATTTTCAGCAAGTTCAAAAATGATTTTTCCGTCTTGATACCACCTGTAAATTTTTTGGCTGTTAAGGTTTAGGAAAATAAAGAGAAAGGTAATTGTTACTACTATAGATTTCATTGTCATTTGTTTAGATCTTAAAAATCTTAAATTTTGCTTGAATTTGCAAAAAAACACACGGGTAATTTCAAATAAATTATTGGATATAAATCGTTACATAAAAAGCAAAAAACAGATTGTGTGTTTGGATAGGTACTTATTTGAAAAAGTAATTTAAATACTTATCTAAATCAAATAAAACTTATAAGATAGCCAGTAATTGCCCCAAATAAAACAATAAATGCACTATTTAATTTTTTAAACACAAAAACTGTGAGAATACTTAAAACGGCAATAAGCATCATTCTCCAATCGCCAGTAGTTTCTTTAGCCATTTGTATGCAGACCACTACTATTACTGAAACAGCAGCAATGTTGATGGCATCTAAAAAAGCACGAAGAATTTTTGACTTCTGCATTTTTGGAATCAATGGGTTCAAAAGCCCAACGAATAAAAATGACGGTAAAAAGATGCCAATGCTTGCAAGAAGAGCACCACTTAGTCCATTTAATTGCCAACCTATAAATGTTGCTGTCGAGAGAACTGGTCCTGGGGTAAATTGTCCAATGGCTATGGCGTCCATGAGCTCTTGACGCGTGAGAAGATGTGTAGAAACAAGTTCAGCATCTAAAAATGCGAATAAAACATAACCGCTCCCATATAAAATAGCGCCTACCTTAAGGAAAATGAGAAATATTTTCAAACTCCCAAGCTTTAAGGGAACGGACCCAAATATGTAGAGGGGTGCGAAAGAAGTTAAGGTGTTTCTATTGTTTTTAATTAAATATATCAGTAGGCCAAGAAACCCGCAGGCAAATAAAGCAAGCACTTCATTCAAACCAAAAAGACAAGCACTTATGGTAATGGCGCCAAGAAATGCAAGCTCAGTAGACTTTACAGCTTTCTTGCCTAGTTTATATGCAGCCATGACGATGATCGCAATAACAGCAGGTTGAATACCATAAATAAATGGTTTCACCTCTGGTAGCTGACCATATTCAACATAAAACCAAGCAAATGAACCCGTAATCAGTATAGCCGGAAGAAGAAAACTTAATCCTGCAACAATAAGTCCTTTCCATCCAGCTCGCTCATACCCGATATGCATGGTCATTTCGGTTGAATTAGGGCCAGGTATTAGATTGGTGGCGCCAATAAGATCTAAAAAATGATTTTCGGTCATCCATTTGCGTTTTTGAACGACTTCGTCTTCCATCATCGCAATATGGGCAGCTGGGCCTCCGAAAGAAATGGTTCCTAATTTTAGAAAAAGCTTAGCTAGATCTATTAATTTCTCTCGATTTGACATATCAACAGCATCCAGAGCCCGGTAGGCAAGAGTTGTTATTAATTGACGCTAAAGCTACTTTCTTTTTAGGTGTTGAAATACCACATTGATCTTCAGCAAGACAATTGGTGAACTTAGATTTTAAAACAAAAACACCTGATTCGAAGGCTAAAGCATATTTACCAATGGTGTCTCCTTGGTATTCTACCTCAATTTCAGAGTCGGATAGCGGCATTTTGTTGGCTGCCACATCAATAATCTCAATAAGGTTTTTAGGCGTCAGTCTATGTTCTACATCACTTGAAAACCATAACTGAAAGTTAATGTATTGTTCATTTCTGTAGGTTCCTCCGCAATCAATATATGATTTGTTTATGGTTCCTACCTCAGTGATGTGAAAATGTTCAGGTACTTCTATGCCGTTTTCAAGTGAAAATTTTAATTCACCATTGGACTCTAGGGTCTTTTTAAATTCGTTTAGAATCATAATTTTTTTGATTTATACCTCTCCGGCAATTGCTTCACTTACATTAATTATATGATCACCTACCTTTTCGCAAGACGAAAATATATCATTGTATAGTATTCCAGATTGGAATTTATACTCTCCTTTTTCGGCATTTTCCAAGTAGGATTTCTTAAGCTCATTTCTAAGCTGATTTACTTCTTTCTCTGCTTTATCCGCATCATCTAAGGTGATATGACCAAATTCTGAATTTAGATTTTTATTCATTATAGTGAAAGCCTTATCGAGTTGATCAAGCATATTATTTATATTTTCTCTTTGTTCTGGTAAGAAATAGATTTTCTGATCATCTTTTCTTTCTATGGTTTTAGAGATTTGATAATAAATGTCTCCAATTCTTTCGAGGTCATTCGTTATACTCAACATACTTCTAATTTGAGAAGATACCTCGGGACTAATTTCTTGGGTTGAAACTTGATCTAAATAATTCGCTACTTCGACCTCAACTCGATCCGTTATTTCTTCATACTTCATGATCTTATTAAACATTTTGTTACGTGTTTTTTTGTTTTGATCATTAATGAGTGTTCTAACAAATCCGTTCATTCGTGTCGTAACCTCACCAAACTTGGCAACCTCTTTTTTAGCTTCTAAAATTGCAACTTCAGGTATGCTTATGCCTCCAGCTCCGGTAATATAATCTAATTTAAACTCCTCATCAGCCTCTCCTCTTGATTTGACTGTACGCTCTGCTGTACGAACCAAAAATGGTACAAATCCGATCAATAACATTACATTTGCTGCATTAAACAAGGTGTGAAACAAAGCAATTCCTTCAGTAGAATAACCGGTATTTAATGGGTCAAATGCAGTTCCGTGCCACTGGCCAATAATCCAACCAATTCCATCTAGAAAAAATGGAATCACTAGTAACATCCAAGTAACGCCAATTACATTGAAAAGGGAATGTATTCTTGCCGAACGCTTGGCATGCACATTTCCAACTAAAGAAGCCAATTCAGCTGTAATCGTGGTTCCGATATTTTCACCCAAAACCATTGCACAGGCAACTTCAAATGGGATTATACCTTTAGACACCATTGTTAAGGTTAGCGCCATTGCTGCGCTCGAAGATTGAATAACAATAGTTACTAAGGCTCCAAGTGCTACGAACATTAAATTGCTTAAAAACGGGATGTCTTTATAATTCACAAAAAATTGAACCAATGCTGAGTCTTTGTCTAAATCTGGAACAGATTCCTTTAAAAATTGTAATCCTATAAATAGAATTGCAAAACCTATAATGGCATTAGCAAGATCTTTAGATTTTCTAAAAGACATAAATAGAAGTGGGGCACCTATTGCAATGAGCACTAATGCATAACTTGACACACTTACTTTAAACCCAAGCATAAGTACAAGCCATGCAGTTATTGTTGTTCCAATATTAGCTCCCATCATAACGCCTGCAGATTGTCTTAAATTCAAGAGTCCCGCGTTTACTAAGCTTACAGTCATTACAGTGGTAACCGAAGATGACTGTACAATGGCCGTAGAGCTAAACCCAGTTAATACTCCTTTGAATCGATTGGAAGTTATAGATCCTAACATTTTACGGAGCTTTTCTCCTGCAGTTCGCTGCATTCCATCACTCATTATTTTCATTCCAAAAATGAAAAGTCCAAGAGAGCCAATCAAAATAAGAAGCTTCATTAGTCCCCAACCTCTTTCTGTCTTTGCTTTGATTTTATCAGACCAAACGACATCAGAATCTTTTGTGATTTTATCACCCTCATTTATATCAACCAAACCTACATGAACAATATATTTTTCAGCTCCTTGAAGATCTTTTATTTCAAAACTTGTTTCATTTAGATCAATTGGTTTTGTGAATTTCCAATCACTTCCTTCGTAACCTTTTTTATTTCGTTTGGCACCAATTTTTGTATTGTATTTAATTACAATTTGTTTATCAGTTAAGTGATTATAGGCTTCATAATCCAGACTCCAAGTTATTTTTAGACCTTCTGGTTTAGCATGTGCTTTTAGATTTTTAAATATCTCCTCGTTAATTCCAATTGAATCGGATGATATAACATTTTCAGTTGAAGCGTCCAACACTTGAGTATCGGTTGCCTCAATTACTAATTCAGTTTCAGTTGATTCTCCATTGGTTTGAGCCCAACTGAATGACGCTGAAATAAATAATAAGGAAATAAATAAAAGATTTTTCATAATTCATTTTTTTACAAAATTAATAGGTAATCTTTCCCTCTACACATCAAAATGAATTATTAACATGGACTTAACGATTTGTTAACATTGCTTCTATCTACAGCACTGATAAACAGAAGAATAAATATCTGAACTATTGATATTTAAACTCTTGTTAACACGAAAATCGATTTTATATTAACAATGCGTTAAGAATACTTTAAGAGTTCTTTAAACTTGAAAAATTATAGTCTCCTTTGTCAAAAATTTTAAATGAATTATTGATTATGAAAAAGATTTTAATTTTATGTTTTGTGTGCTTATCAGCACTTTCATACGCTCAGGACATTACGAATACCCCATTTGGAAAAGGCATTATTAATCTTAAGTCTAAGGATTCATCATGGACGACAAAAGTGGCTTTTCGTTTTCAGACACGATATGATGGAGAGTATGATTTTTCTGAA
>CAJQPH010000041.1 GCA_905480165.1 uncultured Flavobacteriales bacterium | reverse complement strand
ACCGCGAGGTATGAACACATTCCCAAGAAATAGGCGAAAATCATGTTTTCACTGAAAATGGCCTTAACGAATATATCTAATGTACTTTCCATAATTTCTTAATGTTTAGTGCTCTTCAATGAGTGCTTTATTTCTTGATCTTTGAACCCAAATAATGATACCTGTAATAATTAAGGCCATTGGAGGTAAAATCATCATGTTGTTGTTTTGATATCCCATAGCATAAAGTCCAGACTCCTCTCCGGGAAGAGGGTTTCCAAATATGGGTATCCCCATCAAAGTACCTGAACCAAAGAGCTCACGAAATACAGCTACGATAATTAAAATGGCTCCGTACCCCAATCCATTTCCTAGGCCATCTAAAATCGAGGGCCAAGGCTTATTCGCCATTGCAAATGCTTCAAGTCTACCCATGATGATGCAATTGGTAATGATTAGTCCTACAAATACGGACAGTTTTGAAGAAAGGTCTGGTAGGAAAGCTGCCAATACTTGGTCTACGATAATAACCAAAGAGGCAACAACCAATAGCTGCACAATAATTCGAATTCTTGAGGGTATCAAGTTTCGAAGTAATGATACAATCAGGTTACCCATAATAATTACAAATAGCACAGATAATGACATAACAATTGCCTGATTCACTTGCACCGTTATGGCTAAAGCAGAACAAATACCGAGTACCTGAATCGTTACAGGGTTATTGTCTGTAAGTGGGTCTGTGATGAGCTTTTTATTCTTTTTCGAGAAAAGCGGCTCTGATCCTTTTTCTGAACTCATTTTAAGATTTTTTATTTTTAAAATATGTAGCGTAGATTTTTAATGTCCTATTGACCATTTCTTCCACACCTTTTGAAGTAATAGTACCACCAGTAATTCCGTCAATTTTACTATCGCCTTTAATAGCACCTGAATTGTCCTTTACAACCTCATACTTTCGGAACGACCCTTTCTCCATAATTTTCGAATTCTTCCATCGGTCCATAAAAAAGGGTTTATTGATTTCAGCACCTAGACCCGGAGTTTCTGTTTTGTGAGCAAATGATACGCCCAATACGGTGTTCATATCTTCTTTAAGACATATGTAGCCCCAAATAGGCCCCCATAATCCCTTACCCACAACCGGAATAATGTATCGGGTTTTATCATTTTTGTCTTTAGCGACAAACAACGGATAGTTCTTGTCTTTCTCTGCTAAGGTTTTGTCCCTGAATTCCTTTTTTATGTCAATATCGAATGCACTTACGCCATCTTCAGCTTTTTTTACTTTGCCAGTATAGTCCAGTATAACTGCGTCTTTGAGCTTTACATATTTCTCGAATTCGACTTCTGCATTTGCACGAGTAATGCCTTCCTTTTCAACATCCATCATAGCAGAAAGAATGTCAAGTTGTTTTTTGATTCTTACATTCTTGTCTTTATAAGGCTTAAGCCCCTCTGATAATACGGCAAGGATTACACCCAATATAACGACTAAGCCAATAGCAAAGCCGAAAGTGAATTGATTTGATTCTTTGTTAATAGCCATGTTATGTTGTTTTTAATCTTTTTAATCTTCGGTTGATATTTCCTTGAACAATGTAATGATCAATAATTGGCGCCATTATATTCATAAATAGTATTGCTAGAAAAACACCCTCTGGATATGCTGGGTTGAGTACCCTGATCATGATGGCTAAAAATCCCCCAAGGAACCCGTATATGATCTTTCCGTTGGCTGTTTGAGATGCTGTGACAGGGTCAGTAGCCATAAATATGGCGCCGAAAGCAAATCCTCCAATGATTAAATGATAGTAGGCAGGTAAGTCCAGGTATGGATTTCCGCCGATGGCATTTAAAAGAAGTCCCATAATGAAACCACCTGCGAAAAACGATAAAATAATTCTTAGTGAACCTACGCCGGTTAAAACCAAGACCAATGCACCTAATAGGCACGCCATTGTTGAAGTTTCACCTATAGATCCAGGAATCATACCCGCGAAAGATTCCCATGCAGTGTATTCACTTGAAAAACTTTGAACAGCCACATTGGACTGGACGACCTCTCCCGCGACACTTGCTTTGTCTGACATGAAGGAGGCTAAATCACCCAGTGCAGTGGCTCCTGAAAAGCCATCAACTGATTCGGGATTCGCTGCCATCTTATCACCTAATCCTGACATCCAAACTTTATCTCCAGACATGGATGTTGGATAAGCAAAGAATAAAAAGGCTCTAGCTGTAAGCGCAATATTCACAACGTTCATTCCTGTTCCTCCAAAGATTTCTTTACCAATGATAACCGCAAATGCTGTAGCCAATCCAACCATCCAAAGCGGAACGTCTGCAGGCATTGTGAGAGGAATAAGCATACCAGATACCAAGAACCCTTCATGTAAAGAATGGCCTCGAATCATACCGAACAGAAACTCTATACCTAAACCAACGCCATAAGAGACTATGACAACAGGCATAACAATCCCTAAACCTGTTAAAAACTTCGCTCCCATTGCATCAAAATAGGGTAGGTTTCGATTGGTCTCAGATACGGCCATTTCCCAATGCCCAGTATTATAAATCCCAAAAATCAAACAAGGTATAAGGGCTAAAATTACCGTCATCATTGTTCTTTTCAAGTCAACACCATCTCTAATGTGTGAACCTTTAGTTGTAACCAGCTTCGGCGTAAAAGCAAAAGTTGCCATGGTTTCAAATAACGGATTCCATTTCTCGTACTTCCCACCTTTAATAAAGTGGGGTTCCATTTTGTGTAAATATTTTTCTAAAAATTTCACTGATCGTTTATTTTAATATTACATACATTCGCTAGCTATCAAATCTAGTCCATGTCTAATTTTTTCTTGAATATTTATTTTGGTTGTACAGACGTACTCACAAAGGGCAAAATCTTCTGGTGCTACTTCGTAAATACCCAAATTCTCCATACCGTCTATATCTTCTGTTATTGCCGCTTTTGTTAAGTGCATTGGAAGAATGTCAAAAGGAAAAACCTTTTCTAATTCTCCGGTAACTACAAAAGCTCGTTCTTCACCATTTGTGTTGGTATCTAAAGTAAAACGTTTACTTTTCGGAAGAAGAAAAGTAGGAAAGAGTCTAGAATTTGAAAACTTATCAAACCCTAATCCAAGCCATCCTTTCGTTAGGAAAAACTTATACTCGTTACCCTCAGGGATTACTGTGATTTGATTGTGATAAAAACCAATGTAACCATTTGCACTCTTTTGGTCTCCTGTTAAAACATTACCAGAGATATACCGAACGTTCTCACCTACAACATTGTCTTTTAAAATATCACTCAATAAAGACCCAGAATGAATGTTATAGTATGCAGGGTGTTTAATTTCAGAACCTCCAACCGCAATACATTTTTTTCCATCTAAACAACCCGTTTCAAAAAGTTGTCCAATTGCTGCAACGTCTTGAATATTAATACTCCATGCGAATTCACCCTTATTCACAGGGTTGATATGGTGAATCTGTGTTCCAATGTTACCTGCAGGATGAATACCATCAACGTTGTGATGGATTACATTTTGCATTTTTGTAAAGTCAGAATTTTTTCTACTACTTAAGTGAATTTTACCACTCGCTAATTGATTCAATGCATTAAGCCCTATTTGAACTTGGTCCATTTTTTCTTTAAGAATAAATGAATAATCCGGAGCAAGAGGGGATGAGTCAAATGAAGAAATAAAAATACCTTTCGGTTCATTTGATGGGTCTGCGACAATATCTAATGGACGTTGTTTTATACTTGGCCAAATACCAGAATTTAACAATAGATCGAGCACTTCTTCTTTAGAGGTATCTGCAACCTTCTTTACCTCAAATTTTTTGCAGGTTTGTTTTGAATCAGATTCAATTAAAATCTGAACAATCTTTCTTTTTTCAGCACGGACAATTTGTTTTATTTTTCCACTCGTGGGACTAACAAATTTTATTCTTTCGTTTTTCTTGTCATGGAAAATAACATCACCTACTTGAACTGATTCTCCTTCTTTTATAACCAATTTGGGTATTAAGCCATGAAAATCTAGAGGGGATAAACATACCGTATTAGATACGGGAATGTCTTTTATTTCTTTAGTCGATTCTCCTACCAGTCTGATATTCAAACCTTTTCGGATACTTATGGTGTTAGACATGAAATGTTATATTACAATTTAGCGACAAAATTACGAAAAACATAGGCCTACACAGTAATTCGAAATGTAATTTGTCATCATAAATAATAATTTAGACTGATTCTAAATAGATTGCATTTATTGTATTTTGTTTTACAACTATAAATAGGATCATTTCAAATGCTCCGTTTTTACAAAATTGTGTATTATATGTAATTAATTTATAATTAAAATAAACACTCAAACCCTGTGAATGTTAAAGATTCCGAATTATTTTATTTTTAGGTATAAATCAAATACTTTTAGGTATGTCAAATACAACAGCTCTTGGAATTTCAATAGAAATAAAGACTTGGTTTCGTGATGATTTATCAACTGATACGGGTTCTAGTTTTATTCATAATTATGAAATCAAGATTATTAATAATATGAAATATCCTGTTCAGTTATTATCTCGTGAATGGTGTGTTCGACATTTAATTCATGGAGAATCAATAGTAAAAGGAGAGGGTGTCGTTGGTCAAACGCCAATATTATTTCCGGATGAATCTTTTGAGTATACTAGCGGTTGCGAATTGCTTTCGGCTGTAGGATATATGCAAGGCAAGTTTTATTTCAAAAACTTGGGAAATGATGAAATTTTTGAGGTTGAGATTCCACGATTTTATATGTGTTACCCCCCTTTATTGAATTAATAAGGAATGTGAATGAGTTTTTTAGTGATGAAAAATTCTTCCTCAAATAATGAATTCAAATCGGTGATATGACTTTTCTCTTTTATTTGTTTTAGTTCTTTTTCAAAGTCACCACCTTTTAAATAGTAGATTCCTGAATGAGAAGCTGATTTTGCATTTCTAATGTTTCTTGTGAGTTTTATGAATTTTGGAAGATTTGTGACGGCACGGCTTAAAATGTAATCGTACTTTCTGTCTATGGTCTCAACACGCGAATGTATGGTTTCAATGTTGTCAATATGTAGTTTTTCGGATATCTCATTAATCACCTTCAATTTTTTCCCAATAGAATCAAGGAGCGTGAAATGGGCGTTTGGAAATAATATAGCTAATGGTACTCCTGGAAACCCTCCACCAGTGCCAACATCAATAATAGTACTATCGTCTCTGAACTGGATTAATTTTGCAATAGCAAGTGAGTGAAGTACGTGTCTCTCATAAAAATTATCAATATCTTTTCTTGAAATAACATTGATCTTTTGATTCCATTCTTCGTAATGGGACTTGAGCTCTTTGAGTTGGTTGTATTGCTCTTTTGGGATGTCGGGAAAATATTTTTTTATGAGATCCATTAAATGGAATCTTTCGTCTTTTCAGCCATGCTTGCTAAAAAATCTCGAGCTCTAAATAATTGAGCTTTTACTGTTCCAAGAGGTAAATTCATTTCAGTGGCAATTTCCTCATAACTCAACTCTTGGAAATACCTTTTCTCAACGAGTTCTCTATATTTTGGTTTCAACTTACTTACAAGCAAACGCAAATGCACCACTCTTTGTCCTTTCATCACGGTTTCCTCGGGATTTAAATTTGTGGATTTGGCGTCAATTCTCATAACGTCACCGTTGTCATTAACAATTCCGGTATCCATGGAGGTCACCTTTATTCTTTTTTTTCTGATGAAATCAATACAATTATTTGAAGCAATTTTAAAGAGCCATGTACTAAATGCGAAATTGGGTGAGTATTGACCCAGTCTATTAAACGCTTTACCAAAAGCTTCAATGGTTAAATCATCGGCATCATCTGAATCTTTGACCATTTTCAGCATCATGAAATAAATGGATTCTCTGTAACGTTCCATGAGGTCTGCATAGGCCATTTGGTCTCCTTTTTTAGCTGCCTCAACCAACACCAAGTCAAATTTTGCCTTATCAGATAAATGATCTTTTGCTACCAATTGTTATTTCGTTTAGTTTTTCCAAGTAAAAAGATCAAAGGAGACAAAACTGAATAAAACATATCCCAGAAAGGAAAAAGAAATGCAAAACAAAAAAG
>CAJQPH010000040.1 GCA_905480165.1 uncultured Flavobacteriales bacterium | reverse complement strand
GCATCACGCTACATTTTTCATCAACTCATTGTGCCATTATGTCGGACGAAGAACCTATGATTTCAAGTCAACAGCAAGAGATTCTTGGATCGTCTCTTGGTTTACCTTTGGTGAAGGTTACCATAATTATCATCATAAATTTCAATGGGATTATAGAAACGGTGTGAAGTGGTTTGCCTATGACCCAAGTAAGTGGATTATTAATGGCTTGTCTTATTTCGGAATTACTTATGACTTAAAAAAAGTCAAAGAGCACGTGATTATGCAAAACCATTTTAATAGCATTCGTACTCAATTAACGGAAAAGTTCAATAAATCTACTAAGAGTTGTAAAGTGTTTTATCAGTCTAAAGTCGATCGATTACACCAAAAGGCGGATTCTCTATTTATTTCTTGGGATGAAATGGAGTTGCGTTACAATAACATGGTGGAGAACGGAAAAGCTAAAAACCGCAAATTGTTAAAAGAGCTAAAAAATGAAAGAAGACAATATAGGGCACAATTAAACAAGATCAAACGCAATTTAAATACGATTATGTTTGATATTCAAAAGAATCGTTTAAGACCAGAACTTTCCGTTTAGAGGTCAAGATACTTGCCTTATTTATAAAAAAAAAGAGTCAATCAATCCTCGGAATGCATTTCTTTTAAGTGGCTAATTTCTCCTCCGCTTTCACCTGCAGATAAAGCAAATACGCATACCAAGATACCCAATCCGATGACTACGGGAAACAAATATTTCTCAAATTCAATTTTCTTCCAATTCATCCACAATGCTCCAACAGCGAGTAAAGCCAAAAAATAATTTAAATAGGCAAATGTTTCTGCCGATTCTTCATGTTCATGAATTAAATCATGACTTTTTCCGAGATGTTCAACAATTTCCTCAGCCCCTTCACCAGAAAAGAAGGTGGGGATTGTAAATAATCCACCAAGCAATAAGATAAAATAACCTGTTCTGCGCACAATGGCAGATTTTACAAAGATTGATACGAGCAGAACAACAAGCCCAATAAAAGGAATAGTTAAAGGCAAATGATTAGATAAAAGATGGACTTGAGCAGCATTCATAGTTTTAGTTTTTTACAAATATGCAATTATTGATTTTAAAATCAAACTGCTTATCTAAGGGGTAAATGACTTAGGTTTTATGTTTTTATAAATCGAGTGGAAAAGAAATGACCATTAATCATTTTTATATCGAGAAAATAAATGCCTGGTCTTAGTTTTGACACATCAATACTTGTACTTTTTTCGAATGTAATCCTCATTTTTTTACCATTGCAATCTGAAACTTGAATGAACTTAATGTCTTGAGAAAGACCATAAATATTTAAATGGTTCAATACAGGGTTTGGGAAAAGGGAAACATCTTCTAATTCTATACTCGAGAAAAAATCAGCGGTGTTGGTCCCGATCAAGTCATTGAAATCATTCATTGAGCCATTGAAAATGTTTAAATCTACATCACCTATTATTCCAGGAACTTCTCCCCACCATGAATATTGTTTAAACATCCAATCATCCCAGACGCCTATATTTACCGGAGGCGTTAAGGATTCATCAGGCTGAGCAAACCATAAACCGTAATTGTTTACAGTACTATTTAAATAATTTGCATAGTTTCCATTTACATAAATAATTGGGGAAATCCCTGTTTGTGTTTCCACTGTACTCACCCATTCCATTACCCATGCGCTAAGTTCATTTGATGTGAACAAATCTGTAAGTACGATGCTTTGACCACCCGAATATGGGTTTTCGAGGTCGAGAACAGGAGGAAGGAATCCCACACCAATGTATGCGCCTGCTGTAGATAGGAAATTGGATGCATCTTCAGTGGCTAGATTATTGTCTGGGCGAGCGAAGTGATAGGCCCCCATGATAACTCCAGCATCTAATCCATTTGTCATGTTGTTGATGAACTGAGGGTCTTGATAGGTCATTCCTTCAGAAGCCTTTGCCCAGGCATAAACCTGACCATCATTTACCACAGTATTCCAGTCAATATTACCTTGCCAATTAGAAACATCTATTCCATGTACATTTTGTCCCAATGTGATATGAGACATGAAAAGACCAATAAGTAATGAGAATACAGGTTTAGTCAAATTATTTCTATTCTTTAGGTGTGTCATAAATATAACAATAGTCATCTCAACACAAGTAAAAATACATTAATTTTGCCCCTATGAAAAGAATTGAAATTACTGAGCTTCTAAATAATGGAAGTGATCATATTGGGAAAATCGTAAATATAAAAGGATGGGTACGTGCTTTTAGAAGCAATCGTTTCATTCAATTGAATGATGGCTCATGTATGGGAAACATTCAGGCAGTAATTGATTTTGAGAACATCGATGAATCTATTTTAAAGCGGGTGACAACGGGGGCTTCTATTTCTGTTAATGGTGAATTGGTTGCATCTCAGGGTTCAGGACAGGCATTTGAGGTACAGGCCACAGATCTTTCAGTGATTGGAGATGCACACCCTGATGATGTGCAAAAAACAGTTTTACAGCCCAAAAGGCACAGTCTTGACTTTTTAAGAGAGCAGTCACATTTACGCTTTAGAACAAATACCTTCGGTGCGATATTTCGTATTCGTCACGCCGCATCCTTTGCTGTTCATAAATTTTTTAATGATAGAGGGTTTAATTATATACATACTCCCATTTTAACCGGTACTGATGCCGAAGGGGCAGGGGAGATGTTTCGGGTAAGTACTTTAGACCACAAACAGCCGCCATTGGATGAAAAAGGCGAGGTAGATTACAGTAAAGATTTTTTTGGAAAACAGGTCAACCTTACGGTTTCAGGACAGCTGGAGGCAGAACTTGCAGCTTTGGGCTTAGGAAAGGTATACACTTTTGGTCCTACGTTTAGAGCTGAAAATTCAAATACATCAAGACACCTCGCAGAATTTTGGATGATAGAACCTGAAGTGGCATTCAATGATTTAAATGACAATATGGACCTCACAGAAGATTTCCTAAAGTATTGTTGCAGCTATATTTTGGAAAACTGTATAGAGGAATTAAAGTTTTTAGATGAGCGTTCAGCTAAAGAACAATCTCAAAAACCGCAAAATGAAAGAAACAAATTGGGATTAATTGAGAGCATAAAGTTTGTTGTAGATAATCCATTTAAAAGATTGAGCTATACAGAGGCAATTGACACCCTCTTAAATTCAAAACACTACAAGAAAAAGAAATTTCAATTTCCAGTCGAGTGGGGCGTGGATTTACAAAGTGAACATGAAAGGTATTTGGTGGAGAAGGAATTTAATTGTCCTGTAATACTCAGTGATTACCCGGCTAAAATAAAAGCATTTTACATGAGGGTAAATGATGATAATAAAACCGTGGCCGCCATGGATGTATTATTTCCGGGAGTTGGAGAAATTGTAGGAGGTTCACAAAGGGAAGAGAGATTAGACGTTCTACTTGCAAAATGTGAAGAGTTTAATATAGAAAAAGATGAGCTCTGGTGGTATTTAGAGACCAGAAAATTGGGTACGGTCCCTCATGCTGGTTTTGGAATGGGTTTTGAACGTTTGGTTATGTTTTTAACGGGCATGTCAAACATTAGAGATGTCATTCCGTTCCCAAGAACACCTGATAACGCAGAGTTTTAATCATAAAAAAAACCGAAGGTTTTACACTTCGGTTTTTGTTTTTAGATTATTTTTTTTCAATTAGGCTTCTTTGATGAGGTTTTCCCATTTTACCCTTCTTACTTGGTTGAGAATTTTTCATTCGTTCCATTAATTTTTTCTTAAATTCTTTTTCCGCCATTCTGAGTTCGAATATTCGTTTATAGCCAATGACCTTAGCCATTTTATCCCCGTACTCGTTTTTCATTTCAAGGCTTTTCACTTCATTTTCACGCGAATCTTGAATAATAATCCTGTATGCCGCATCATCCAAATCAGTTTTCCCTTCTTTTATAGGTGCGTATAGCTTTTTCATGGAAGATCTGTTTTCTTTTATTTTCTTGTGCATTTCATTGTAAATGGGCCAAAATTCCTGAGCTTCTTCAGTAGTCAATTCAAGCTTTTGGGTAAGAAAAGCAATTTTTCTTTGCTCTATTTTTTCTTTTTGCATTTTAAGGTCTTTCTTCACCTCCTGTGAAAACGCCGTTAGGCTACCTAATAAAATAATACTTACTAATACATGTTTCATAATAATTGATTTAAAAAATTAATAATTCGTCTTCAAATTCATCTAGGTCAATATTTTCATTTTCTATATAATCCATAATCTCATCCTGACTGATGTTGGAAAAAAGATCCAATCCACTTTCAATATCATTATAATCGAGTTCTTCGGAACTAAAGCTTTCTTCTAATTCTTCTATTGAAAAGTCATCAAGGTGTTCATCCATATATGCATATATTTCTTCATCATTTATATCGGCAAAAAGTGCTTTTTCAACTTTTGTTTTTGCTACTGGTTGAGAAAAGTCTTTAAATAAAACTATAGCGATAACTAGCAAGGCAGCAGCAGCAAAAGAGATTCGAATTATCATTGGTGAGACTCGGCTTTTCTTTATCGATGTTGGGTGTTCAAGAGAGATTTTAGATGCGAGTGCTTCAAAAAAGTCATTACCCGGAGTATTTATTTTTTCCGGTTTCAGATGATCTAATATGTCTTTTTCCTTTTTCATTTTATTCTTTGACTATTGAACGTCCTAATGGTTTAATTTGGTTTTTAAAAAAGCCGTAATTTTTTCTTTAGCTATATGATAGCTCGCCTTTAAAGCCCCTTCTGATGTGCCTGTAAGTTTGGCAATTTCACTATATTTTTGATTTTCAAAATACTTTAATTCAAAAACGATTGCTTGTTTTTCTGGTAGCGTTTCAATGGCATCACGAATAAACTGATATATCTGCTCTCCTTCAAAAGTATCTAAGGAAACATGACCGGGAATCACTCGAATAATCGAGCTATCAATTGACAAATGCTTTCTTTTGTTTTCATGGGCCAATGTGGTTAATGATTCATTACGTGCAATTCTATACATCCAGGTATATAAGTTGGACTCTTGCTTAAAACGGGAAAGATTCTTCCACACCTTTATAAATACATTTTGAAGAACATCTTTGGCTATGGCTTCATTTTGAATAATCCTAAAAATTTGAGAATATAATTTAGGTCCATATCGCACAGAAATGGCTTTAAAAGCATTTTCCGCATCAGGTCCCCCTAACAAAACCTGCCTAATCCATAATTCTTCTTCGGACTTCATGTAGTGATTCTTGTCAATTTCTCTTGCTTTCCTTTTTTGACCTCTTGAAAGGCAAAAGGTTTATTTCTCACTTAAAAACTCCTTGAACCATAAGCCAGAATCTTTCATAATGCGTTTCTGGGTATTGAAATCTACATGAATCAGGCCAAACCTCGGCTCATAGCCTTCACTCCACTCAAAATTATCTGTAAGACTCCAAACAAAATATCCGGTAACAGGCGCGCCTTCTTTTTTTGCTTTGAGCACATTTTTTAAATATGAATTGAAAAATGAAATTCTCTCCTTATCATGTATTCGTCCATTTTGAACAACATCCTTAAAACATGCTCCATTTTCGGTAATGATAATATTATCAATATTGTATTTTGAGAATTGTTTAATTACCTTATACATTCCCTCTGGGTAAACCTCAAATTTCATTTCATTCATTGGGACTCCTCTTTTTTCAGCTGAAATTTGTTTCGCCCAAAGAAATGGAGGAATGATTGCATTCTTGGCAACGACTCTAAAGTAATTCTGAAGACCAATAAAATCAAATTTAAATTTTAAGCGCTCTTCATCACCAGGCTTAAAGTATCGTTTAATCCTTTTCAGTGCAGGAAGTCCATCAATTGGGTAACCCAAACCTAAAGAAGGCTCGATATATAGCCTGTTGAGTAAAGCATCCATTCTTCGTACAGCACCAGCGTCTTTATATGAAGACACAGAGTCGTCTCTATAGGGGGCAATGTGTGAGCAGCTAAAAGTACTTCCCACATTTGCTTCAGAAACATTTTCTCTAATTATTCGACCACCATCGGCCATCGCAAGACAGGCATGATGAGTAGCTTTAAGAAATTTATATGGTCCTTTTTTCCCAGGAGCGTGATAACCCAGCATATATCCCAAACCCACAAAGGCTGCGGGTTCATTCATGACCATCCAGTTTTTCACCTTGGAGCCAAATTCTTTTGTGCAAAATGAGACATATTCTTGAAACCAATTTAATATTTTTCTGTTGGCCCATCCCCCTTGGTCTTCCAATGATTGAGGAAGGTCCCAATGGTATAAAGTAATCCAGGGTTCAATCCCATTAATGAGACATTCATCAATGACTTTATGATAGAACTCTACACCTTTTTTATTGATGTTTCCAGTCCCTGTGGGAAAGATTCTAGACCAAGAAAGAGAAAACCGAAACACCCCAAAATTCATTTGTTTAAGCAAGGCGATATCTTCTTTGTAACGGTGGTAAAAATCTGCAGCGCTATTTCCATTTTCATTATTATGAATTTTGCCTTTCTTATGGGTAAAAGTATCCCAGACCGAAGGACCTTTTCCGTCAAGTTTCCAAGCACCTTCGACTTGATATGCAGCACATGCAGCACCCCACAAAAACTCCTTTCCAAATTCAGAACTCGAAAAATTTGGCGTATTTACTTGATTATTGGATAGATAGGAAAACGCTTTATTTGCAGGTAAAAAACAAGAGGCTAACCCTAAGCCATTAATTTTTATCCAATCGCGTCGCTTCATTTGGTTCAATTATTGTAAATTCATTGAAAAAATAACAAATTAAACGAATAACTAAGATGAAAAAAATGAAGATTTTAAGTTTTATGATTGGCATGTTGCTAACTGCCAATATGTATGGACAACATGTTTTTGTAAATGAAGTGGATATCAACACAGAAGACATACAGTTTTGTGAATTAAGAGTTACTGCCAAATTACTAAGCCCTACAAAGGTTAAGGTATATGTCGATTTCGGTCAAAAATGGTCAATGAAGAGACAAAACATCATGACAGAAGACAAAAAAGTCATTGCTTTTAATTCAAGTGTAGCGGCATTAAATTTTATGAGTAAAAATGGTTGGGAATATGTTGAACAAACGGTTACCACGTCATCAGATGGTCAAACGACTTATAAGTATCTAATGAGAAGGTCTGACTAAAAGAATTAAAATTCAATAAATCAAAGAGGCTTTATTTTAAGCCTCTTTTTTTGTTTCATAAAATTCAATTTGCTTCAAGAATGAATTCAATTGATACTTCTACCATAATTCAATGAATCTTCCTAATTTTACACCTTCTTTAAAGAATTGACAATGAGTAAAAAGTATCCTGAATACAAAGGGCTAAATCTTCCGAAGATCTCACGAGAGATTCAGGACGGATGGGATCGTGAATCTATATTTGAAGTATCGATGTCTTCACGAGAAAATGCCAAGCCTTATGTTTTTTTCGAAGGTCCACCTTCAGCTAATGGAATGCCAGGCATTCATCATGTCATGGCTCGTTCGATTAAGGATATCTTCTGTCGTTTCAAAACCCTCAAAGGATATCATGTAAAGAGAAAAGCAGGATGGGATACGCATGGTCTTCCCGTGGAGCTTGGAGTGGAAAAAGAGTTGGGAATAACCAAAGAAGATATTGGAAAAAAAATCACCGTAGATGAATACAATACGGCTTGTAAAAAAGCAGTAATGAAGTATACGGATGTTTGGAATGATCTAACCAAAAAAATGGGGTATTGGGTAGACATGGAAGATCCATATGTGACGTATAAGTCGAAGTACATGGAGTCTGTTTGGTGGCTTATTTCTGAGTTGTATCGCAAAGATTTATTGTACAAAGGATATACGATTCAACCTTATTCACCAAAAGCAGGGACAGGGCTTTCCTCTCATGAGATTAATCAACCTGGATGCTATAAAGATGTCAAAGATACCTCGGCCGTTGCGCAATTTAAAGTAATTGAATCAGCAAAGACTCCTTTCGATGTTGATGGATCCCTGTATTTATTGGCATGGACCACAACTCCATGGACATTACCTTCCAACACAGCTTTAACTGTGGGCGAAAAAATTGAATACGTCTGCGTAATAACATTCAATCAGTATACTTTTAAAAAGACAAATGTAGTACTTGCCAAAAACTTGGTGGGGTATCAGTTTTCAAAAGGGTTTTTTGAAACAGAAGACATCAATGAATTAGATGCCTATCAGCAAGGGGATAAGAAGATTCCTTATTTCGTAGGTGAAACTTGTATAGGTAAAGATTTGGTTGGTTTGCGATATGAGCAATTGCTAGATTACTGCTTGCCAGCTGAAAACCCTGAAAATGCCTTTCAAGTTATTTCTGGTGATTTTGTTACCACAGAGGATGGAACAGGAATTGTGCATACGGCTCCTACTTTTGGGGCAGATGATGCGAAAGTGGCTAAAGAAGCAGGAGTCCCACCAATGCTAGTAAGAGATGATCAAGACAACTTGGTCCCTTTGGTTGATTTACAAGGCCGATTTAGAAAAGAAGTGTCTGATTTTGCTGGAATGTATGTCAAAAACGAATATTATTCTGCGGGTGAGGTGCCAGAAAAATCGGTAGATGTTCTCATTGCAGTAAAACTAAAAGAAGACAATAAGGCCTTCAAAGTTGAAAAGTATGAGCATAGCTATCCGCATTGTTGGAGAACAGACAAACCAATTCTATATTATCCTTTAGACTCATGGTTTATTCGTGTTACTGAGCACAAAGAAAATATGGTCGCATTAAACAATACCATAAACTGGAAACCAAAATCTACTGGTTCTGGGCGTTTTGGAAAGTGGTTGGAAAATGCGAACGATTGGAATCTTTCTAGATCGAGGTATTGGGGGATTCCAATTCCAATTTGGAGAACAGAGGATGGCCTTGAACAAAAGTGCATCAGTTCGGTAGAAAAATTAAAGAATGAATGTCAATTATCGCTAGAAGCAGGTTTGATGTCGGAGAATCCACTTGCTGATTTCACGCCAGGAGACATGAGCGAAGACAATTACGATAAAGTTGATTTGCATAAGCATATTGTTGATATTATAGTTTTAGTTTCGGACTCCGGAAAACCCATGCATCGTGAATCAGACCTTATGGATGTTTGGTTTGACTCGGGTTCTATGCCTTATGCACAGTGGCATTACCCATTCGAAAACAAAGAGAAAATAGAGAACAATACATCATATCCTGCCGATTTTATAGCAGAGGGTGTTGATCAAACCCGTGGTTGGTTTTATACGCTTCATGCCATATCAACAATGGTATTTGGAAAAGTGGCCTATAAAAATGTAGTCTCAAATGGTTTGGTCCTGGACAAGAATGGTCAAAAGATGTCAAAACGATTAGGCAATGGTGTTGACCCATTCGAAACACTTGAAAAATATGGTCCAGATGCTACGCGTTGGTATATGATTACAAATGCGCAGCCATGGGATAACCTGAAGTTTGATCTCGAGGGCATTGTTGAGGTTCAGCGCAAGTTTTTTGGCACGCTATACAATACATACTCCTTCTTTTCTTTATACGCAAATGTCGACAAATTTGACTATTCTCAGGAAGAAATCCCACTTAATGAAAGACCAGAAATTGATCGCTGGGTTTTATCAAAACTAAATTCATTGGTTCAACAGGTAGACGACAGTTATTCTTTTTACGAGCCAACCAAAGCGGGTAGGGCGATACAAGAATTCGTAACGGAGCAGCTTTCTAATTGGTATGTTCGACTTTGCAGAAGAAGATTTTGGAAAAATGATGACCCAAGAGATAAAGTTGCTGCATATCAAACTTTATATACTTGTCTTGAGACCATTTCAATTGTTGCATCTCCTATCGCACCTTTCTTTATGGATCGGCTATATTTAGATTTAAACCAAGGGTCTCAAAAATCAACATTGGCTTCAGTTCATCTTGTAGATTTCCCAATTTCGGATTCAAAGGTAGTTCAGAAGACTTTGGAGTCTCAGATGGATTTGGCCCAACGTTGTTGTTCCTTAGTTTTGGGGTTAAGGAAAAAAGAGCGTATTCGTGTCAGACAGCCATTACAAAAAATAATGGTTCCTGTTCTTCATCAGGACACGGTGAGTCACTTAAATCATGTGAGAGATCTAATCCTTTCAGAAGTCAATGTAAAGGAGCTAGAGATTATTACAGAGGACAACGACATCCTGGTCAAAAGCATCAAGCCGAATTTTAAAACGATAGGACCCAAATATGGTAAACATATGAAAGCCCTTGCCTCACTTATTTCGGGATGGTCTTCAGATGATATATCATCACTTGAAGCGACGGGAGAGTGGACTGGAGAAGTCAATGGTGATATGGTGGTGTTGGATTTAAATGACTTTGTAATTAACACGAAAGACATCCCTGGATGGCTTGTTTCAAGTGAAGACGGTCTTACTGTAGCCCTAGATATTTCTATTTCAGAAGGTCTCAAATCAGAAGGGATTGCTCGTGAAGTTGTCAATAGAGTTCAAAATTCGCGAAAAGAAAAAGGGTTTGATGTTACCGACCGAATTGCCATCAGTATAGAGTCCTCTGAATCTATTCGAAGGGCTATCGAAGATAATCAGAAATACATTTCAGATGAGGTTTTGGCCAATACTATTGTTTTTAAGGAGATTTTCAATGACTATTTTACCGAAACTATTGAGGCGGAAAATGACATTAAATTCAGCCTTTCTAAAGTAGACTAAGAAATAATAACTTTGTATTATGTCAGATAATAATGTGTTTTTAATTGATGGAGAGGTTCAGACCCCAAATGGGAATGCCAAAGTAGAATGGTTGGATAGAGATTATTTTGTTGTTTCATTCAATGGCGAAACCTTTAATGGGGAAGTTTTAGAACAAAATTTAGAAGACCACAAGCTAAAATTAAAATTGAATCATAGAGTTTTTGAGGTAAAACGAAAATACGCTCTTCTGGACCTTATTTCTCAAATGGGGCTAGACAAGAAAAAGGTGAAAAAACTCAAAGAGTTATCTTCTCCGATGCCGGGAAGAGTGCTTAAAATTATGGTGAAAATCGGAGATCAAATCAATATTGGAGATTCACTCTTGTCCTTGGAAGCAATGAAAATGGAAAACATCTTAAAGTCTGATGGGGAAGGAGTGGTTAAAGAAATCTTCATTTCAGAACAGCAAGTTGTCGATAAAGGGGAGGTACTTATTGAATTTGAGTAAATAAATATTATTGAATCTGAATTTCAATCGTTTCATCCCCGTTTAGCTCAATTTTAGCATCATTAAATGCAGGCGCACTAAACCTAGCTCTTGCGTTTCTTGAAAAACCATAGGGTTCAAGAGGAAATCCAAATGCATTTTTATCAAGCACACCATTGTTGTTTTTATCGTGAAATATGGCAACAGCATAATCATCATTGGGCAAATTCTTAAAGGTAAAGTTGAGCGTTTTTGCATCGACAGGCAAAACCTTTTCCACCAGTTGTTTGCCAAAATCAGGAAACGATTCCTCATTGTCAAAAACAGCAATATACATAGACCCTTTAATGTCATCAACACCTTTGATTACCAGATTTAAATCTGATATGTTAGAGCTTCCAGCCATCAATAAATACACAAGTAGTTTAATCATTTGTTAACTTTTAACTATCAAAAATAATACCGATAAACATAAATCAATAAACCGACAGATATAATAGCATAAATAACTAAGCGCAACAAGGTGAGTCGTGAAGCCCGTTTCGGAAGTCTTGATTTGAAATTAAATTCATTTTCTTTCACACCATAAAAATAGTTGAATTTCTCTACCTTTGATACATGTCGAAAAAGGTCTTAGTCACAGGAGGAGCAGGTTATATTGGGTCTCATACCGTGGTCGAGTTGGTAAAGTCTGGTTATGACCCGGTTATCTTGGATGATTATCGAAATTCGGATTCATCTGTATTAAAACGTCTTACCCAAATAATCGGATATGAACCAACACATGTTGTTTGTGATGTCTGCGACCAAAATAGACTAGAGGAAATATTTAAAACTTATTCCATATCGGGGGTAATTCATTTTGCGGCATATAAAGCTGTTGGTGAATCGGTAGAGAATCCACTAAAGTATTATTCGAATAATATTTCCGGATTGGTATCTGTGCTAAATGTATTAAAGCAAAATCCAGAGGTTCCTTTTGTTTTTTCTTCATCATGCACGGTTTATGGTGAACCAATGGGTTTAAAAGAGGTCAATGAAAACACGGCCAAATCCATTCCGACTTCTCCATACGGCTATACAAAATGGCTGGGGGAACAAATTATTGATGACTTGTTTATTTCCAATAAACAATTAAGAATGATGAGCTTGAGGTATTTTAATCCGATTGGAGCGCATCAATCAGCATTAATTGGGGAGCTCCCAGTAGGAAAACCCAATAATTTGCTTCCATTTATTACGCAAACAGCGGCTGGAATACATGAAAAAATTGTAATTTTTGGCAAGGATTATCCAACTTTAGATGGAACTTGTATTAGAGACTATATTCACGTCGTGGATCTCGCAGAAGCACATGTCAAAGCCATAGATCATTTGCTATCTCTAAAGGATGGTTGTCATGAAGTTGTAAATGTAGGAACGGGAAAAGGAACTAGTGTTTTAGAACTTGTACATGCTTTTGAAGAAGAAAACAATATGAAACTGAATTATACATTTGGTCCTAAGCGTTCTGGAGATGTGATTGAAATTTATGCAAATGTAGATTATGCTTATTCTTTATTAGGGTGGAAGGCAACAAGAGATATCAATGATGGGGTTCGTGATGCCTGGAAATGGGAAAAATCAATAAGAAATATACAATGAGACTTATTTTAATCTTTTTGTTGTTCCCATGTCTTTTGTTCGGCCAAAAAGAAGATAATTTGGTTTCTCGAAATAGACCCGGTTTGTTTTGGTATTTTAATGGAAACCGTCCGATTAAGGATGCCGATTACAGAAAATATAATCGATTTATTATTGATGCCACTTACAATACATGGCTGGGAGACATCAATCCTTTTCAAAACAAATGGAACTCTATTGGTTATCATTTTAGTCTCAACAAAGACATTCAAATTCAATCGACTGAACGGGTCACCTTTGGTTTAGGATTAGGCTATTCATACCTTAACCATTCTCTTGAAAGGGTTTTTTTTAATACGCAACACCAATCCGTTGATACGGAATTGCCCAGCCCAAATGACAGTTTGATTTATTCACGGCTAACCATACATCAATTTTATATCCCTTTTGAATTAAGGTTTAAGTCTTTAGGGTGGAAACACGTCAAGTTCATTTTGGGAGCGAGATTAGGAATTCAGCCGACCATATTTTCCAAAACAAAGTTTTGGGAGGATGAACAAGAGCAATATTCTGAAGACAGAATGCAAGATATGAGGTGGTTATACACTGCAGTGTATTGCAGATTTGGTATCCGAAATTGGTCACTAATTGGAATATTTAATCCTCTGAGTTTATTTCCGTCTGAACAAAGTGTTCAGTTGCGCCCATTCCAAATTGGGCTGAGTTTATCTTTGTTTTAGAAATGATAGATACTCACGCACATATTTACAGTTCAAAATTTGATGAAGACCGAGAGGAAGTTGTTGATCGAGCAGAGAAAAAAGGAGTAAAGTACCTTCTTTTGCCCAATATTGATCTTGATTCAATAGGACCCATGATTGATCTTTGTGAAAGCCATAAGAATTGTATTCCTATGATGGGTCTTCATCCTTGCTCTATTGATGCCGGCTATTCAAACACTTTAGAAAAAATCAGGATTGAATTGTTCAACTCAAAAGAACAGTATATCGCTGTGGGAGAAATTGGAATTGATTTGTACTGGGACAAAACATATGTCCAAGAGCAGATGGATTCTTTTCGTAAACAAATTCAGTGGGCAAAAGAACTCAAATTGCCCATAGTAATACACGCAAGAGATTCCTTCCCTGAAATCTTTCAGGTCCTAGACCAGGAAAACGACTGTGATTTAAGTGGAGTTTTCCATTGTTTCTCGGGGACAGAAAACGATGCCCAACACATTCTTTCATATGGAGGTTTTAAAATGGGTATTGGTGGGACAATTACCTATAAAAAGTCTAAATTGCCCGATGTGATTAAGAATATAGACCTCGAACACATCTTGTTGGAAACGGATTCGCCTTACCTGGCTCCAAGACCATTTCGCGGAAAAAGAAATGAGAGCTCTTACCTGACGTATGTGGTGACCAAGCTATCTGAAATATATGAATGTTCAGAAAATGAAATTATCGAAAAGACAACCCTGAATGCAGAAGAACTATTTAATATTCAAAAGTTTACATCATGAGTAAAGTTTTAGTTTTATATACTGGTGGTACGATCGGAATGATTAAAGATCCAGAATCAGGTCATTTAGGGAGTGTTGATTTCAATAGCGTATATGAACATATACCTGAGTTAAATCGACTGCAAATAGACATTACAACTCAAAGCTTTAAAACACCTGTTGACTCCTCCGAAATGAGTTCTAATGATTGGACAAGAATAGCAAAGGTGATTGAAAGGGAGTACAATCATTTTGATGGATTTGTAATATTGCATGGTACAGACACCATGTCTTTTGCGGCTTCTGCATTAAGCTTTATGATTCAAGACCTTAGAAAACCAATCATATTTACCGGTTCACAATTGCCAATTGGTGTAATAAGAACAGATGGTAAAGAAAACTTAATAACAGCTCTTGAAATAGCTGCTGCAAAGGATTCTAATGGAGAATCAATCATTCAGGAGGTTGCGGTTTATTTTGAGTATTCATTATACAGAGGAAATAGAAGCTCTAAAGTAAGCTCTAATCAGTTTGAAGCCTTTCAATCTCCAAATTATACAGAAATTGCTATTGCTGGTGTGAATATAGAGTATAAGTGGGGCTCCTTGTTGCGAACAAAAAGTGATAAGCCAACTTTTTTATTGAAGGCGTCAAGTAATATTGCATTGATTAAGCTTTTCCCAGGATTTGATATTGCCATTTACAAAGAGCTATTTACTATCAATCGCACCAAGGGTATTGTCATTGAATCTTTCGGATCAGGGAATGCGCCTTCAAATCTTGATTTTCAAAAACACCTTTCAAGTTTTATTAAAAGTGGTGGCATTGTTTTGAATATTACTCAATGTAGTTCTGGTGAAGTAAAGCAAGGTGCTTATAAAACGAGTTCTTTTTTCAATAAGGCAGGAGTGGTAAGCGGACGCGATATGACCACTGAAGCAGCTATAACAAAATTGATGTTTTTATTGGGTACTTATGACGACTTGGATCGAGTGAAGGAGTTGCTTTCTATTTCAATTGCGGGTGAAATCACCTAGCTATTTTCGGTTACTAAACCGTCTTTAACAGTTACAATTCGATTTGGAAATTTATTCACAATGTGCATGTCATGGGTAGCCATCAGAATCGCTGTTTTTTCTTCTTTCGCAATGGAAATAAGTAGATTCATGATTTCTTCGGAAGTTTCAGGGTCCAAATTTCCAGTTGGCTCATCGGCCAAAATCAACCTGGGATTGTTCAAAAGAGACCTGCCAATGGATACCCGCTGTTGTTCTCCACCAGACAATTCGTGTGGCATCTTTTGCGCTTGATCTTCAACGCCAACGAGCTTCAGGCATTCCATAGCTCTGTTGTGAATGACCTCTTTCTTTTTCCAACCCGTGGCTTTTAACACAAAATAAAGATTTTGGATTATTGTCCTATCCATTAAGAGCTGAAAGTCTTGAAAAACAATCCCTATTTTTCTTCTCAAATAAGGAATTTCTTTCGTTTTTAGTTTAGTTAAATCAAAGTCATCAACAGTTCCAATGCCCTCATTTAGCTTTAGCTCGCCATAGATGGTTTTTAATAAACTACTCTTACCACTTCCTGTTTTACCTATCAAATAGACAAATTGTGATTCCTCAATTTCAAAGTTTACATCGGACAACACCTTATTTCCTTTTTGAAATATTTGAGCATCTTTAAGAGTAACGACTTGTGACATTATCATTATGTATTTATACAAATTTGCAGAATCATCTTGGCTATTATTAGGGGTGGGCTGTTTTTATCTTAACATCATAAGGTTTAAAACTTTTGAAGCTTTAAATGGCATCTTTTGTTTGACCGTTTAAATTTGTCAAGTGCGCATAATTGTTTTAAAGTATTGGTTTATTGGCTTTCTGTTTATCCCCATGTTTTTGTTTTCACAAAGAACAGACAAGTACAATAGTATTTATGAAGGTTATTTTAAAGCAGAGGAGCTTTATTCTCATTTGCAGTATGGTGCTGCAAAGAAAGAATATAGAGATTTCATTAATAGCTGTAATAATCCGAATGACCCACTTTATCAAAAAGCGCTTTATTATGAAGGTGTTTCCGCTTTAGAACTTTATAATTTCGACGCCATTCCGTTACTTATGGAGTATAATCGATTATACCCAGAGAACATTCATCGAAAAATGATCAGTTTCAAGATTGGAAGATTCTTTTTTCATGATCAGTCGTATGACGATGCACAGCTTTGGTTTGAAAAGATTTCGGCAGCCGATTTGGATTCTAGTTACAGGGAGGAATTCCATTTTAAAATGGGATATTGTGCTTTACAAAACGGCATAAAAGAACTGGCCATTAAGGTATTTAGAGAAAACATCAACGGGAAGTCTCAATATGCGGCACCTAGTAAATATTTTTTCGCTCATCTGTGTTATGAAAGGGGATCGTATCAACTGGCTTTAGAGCAATTTTTAGATCTGGAAAAAAACACAAATTACTGTGGAATAGTGCCTTATTATGTTGTGCAGATATATCACAAACAAGGAAATGCGGATGCGGTAATATCATATGCACCTAAGGTATTGGCTTGTAAGCTAATCAATCACGAAGCGGATGTCAATCATATCATTGGTCATGCTCATTACAAAAAAGGAAACTACAAGGAAGCCACTGATTATTTAATTAAATATGCGAGAAAATCAAAAATAAGTAGAGATGATGCCTATGAATTAGGATTTTCTTATTTCAGTCTTAAAGATTACGAAAATGCCATTAATTATTTAGACAAGGTGGCAAGGTTTGATGATAGCTTGGGGCAAATTGCCATGTATCAGATTGCCGAAAGTTATTTGTTTAGCGAAAAGCTCTTGCCTGCCAGAAGTGCATTTGAGAGTGCATCAGAGATGACATCGATTGAAAAAATTCAAGAGGATGCCCTATATAATTTTGCGGTAATCTCATTTGATATTGATATCAATCCCTATGATGAGTCAGTAAGGGCTTTTGAAAACTACTTGGAAAGGTATCCAAATTCGTCTCGTAAGAAAGATGTTTATCAATACTTAATAAATGTCTATTCATCCACAAGCAATTATAAAAAGGCAATAGAATCACTCAATAAGTTACCAAACCTTGATGCACGTCTAAAAAGAGTCTACCAAACCATTTCTTACAATCATGGAGTTGAGCTCTTTTTGAAAAGAAGGTATAACGTTTGTATCAAAGCATTTTCAGAAGTATCAAAACACCAAATTGATCCTCAGCTTGTCGCTCTGTCAAAATATTGGATGGCAGATGCATACTATCGATTAAAGAAATATCGTGAATCAATAAGTTTTTACAAAGATTTTATCTCATCGCCAGCTTCAAACTCAATTCCTGAAAAAATCGATGCTTACTATAATATGGCATATGCCTACAAGCAAAGAGAGGAGTTTATTCGCGCTTCTGAAAATTTTAGAATCTATATTCAATCCAACCCCGATAACCTTACCAAAATGGTAGACGCATCATTTAGAGTTGCAGATCAGTTTTATATAGAAAAGGAGAATGCACTTGCGTTGGAGTTTTATGAAAAAGCATTGTCATACGACACAGAGCTCAATGACAAAGCACTTTACTACATGGCTAAAACCTGCGGATATAGTGGAAAAACAGATGAGAAACTAGCACATTTAAACACCATTCTTTTGGATTATCCTCTTTCAAAGTATAGCATGAATGCTACTTATGAATTGGCCAAAACTTACTCATCTATTGGAGAAAATGATAAAGCTTTAAAATATTACGAACGTCTTCTTGCAGACTATCCCAATTCTTCATTTGTAATTGATGCTCAAGTAGGAATTGCCAATTCGTATTTCAAAAAATGGGAATACGTGAAATCCGAAACGGCGTATTTAAAAATTCTATCGGAACATGAATCTGAATCCGATATTTGTGAAATTGCAGCTAAAGGTTTACTTGATATTTATACGGCTCAAAACAAGCCTAGTAAAGCAGCGGATGTGGTTGAGAGATACTCTTGTATTGATTACTCAGATGATGAAAAGGAGAATTTATTTTATGGACCAGCCATACAGGCATACTTAGACACCAATTACAATGAAGCCGTATTTAAATTTAATGTTTACGTGGAGAACTTCAGTGAAAACGGAAAACACATCGGAGATGGTTATTACTATCTAGCAGATTCATATTTACAGCTTTCAGATACTTTAAATGCGATCAAAAACTTTGAAAATGCTTTAAGTGCCAATTCTGGAAGTTTTAAAGAGGCCTCAGCGTCTCAAACATCGAGCTATTATTATGGAACCAAGGATTTTTCAAAGGCATTAGCATATTATCAAAAACTTGAGGAATTGGCCTCAACACCATCATCCATAAATATTTCCCGATTGGGAATTATGAGATCTTCATTTTTCTTAGAAAACTATCAAATGAGTAAAGACTATGCTGTCTTTGTGATGGAAAACCCGGCATTAAATGAAACAATTAAATCTGAAGCGAATTATGCGTTAGGGCTGTCATGCTATCATCTCAAAACATTTAACGAGGCCATGGAGCCTTTGTCTTGGCTCGTTAATAACAATACCACCTTTATGGGTTCTGAAGCACAATTCACCTTGGCTCAAATTCATTATGAACAAGGTGATTTAGAGTCTTCTAATCTCGATATACAAGAATTATTGAAGATGAAGCCAAGCTATGACTTTTGGATTGCCAAGGGTCTGATTTTGAAATCAAAAATATTGGTTCAAGAGGAAGACTTGGTTCAGGCAGAGCAAAATTTAAATGCGGTAATAGAACATTACCCAATTTCGGATGATGGTATTCTTCAGGAGGCTACGGAATTAATGGAAAGCATAGAAACATTAAAAAATACATCTTCAGAAAGCACAGAGGAAGACAATGAAACAAAAATTGAAATAGATGAAGATTAAACAACCATGGCTCGTGTTATTTTGGTTTCTGTCTGTAACGATAATAGGTTATAGTCAGCCCCCCGATGTGACCATCGATGGTATAGGCAGTAGAGTTGTTGAGCCATCCTTTAGAATTACAACTTTACCAGGTATTATTGATTCTGTCAAACCATCTACGGTCCCGTCTTATCCTCTACTGGTATTTCAGCAGCCCACAAAGATTGATCTCGATCAGATAAAAGCAGCAGAGATAGAAACCAGTGATAAGTTGAAACAATTGTATCCGTTTTATGCTAAAGTAGGCATGGGATCCGGAGTTATGCCTTTGGGCCAGATCGTGTATAATTCTACCCGTTCAAAAGGATATCATTATGGGGTAACACTTGATCATATAAGTTCATTTGCACGCATAAAAGACCGAGATGGTATTGATTATGCCCCTGCGAACTATGACAGAACGATGGCCTCGATTTATGGTAAGGTGGTCAACAATAGATACAATTTGCGTGGCCAAATAGATTATATAAACAATGGTTTTCATTATTATGGCATACCAAATGATACAATAGAAAAGGATCAAATTCGTCAACGTATTCAGAGTTTAGGTGGATCATTTAACTACACCTCTGATTTTGGAGAAATGGAAATCATGAATTATAAAGTCGATCTGGATTACAAATATTCATTTTCAAAGTCGCCCTTCGAAGATTCTTTATCTGAATGGAAAGCGCAGGAGCACAATTTGAATTTTAAAACCAAGGGATGGTACAAGTATAGAAGCGAAACATTTTATGCCACACTCGGAGCCCGATATAACCATTATCAATTCGGAATAGAAGACGAAATATTATTGCCCTCCTCCATAGGTAGATTAACGACCAATACCATAATAGATTTGAAGCCTGGCGTTTTAACTCAATTAATGGATAATAAATTCAAAGTAGATGTTGGTTTTGCATTGGCTTTGGATCTTGCCGAAGAGAACAAATTTTATATTTATCCCCAAGCAGAAATTAAATATTCTTTGTTTAACGACATTTTCATTCCTTTTGCAGGAATAGGTGGTGGATTAACGCAGAATACTCTAACAGGGCTTTCGTCCATTAATCAATTCATGAACACCTCTGTTTCGCTTCAAAATGAAAACAATCCTTATGACATATATGGAGGGGTAAAAGGCACCTTGAGTAAGCGAATGGGATTTAATGTAAATGCCAGCTTCAAAAAAATCACAAATAAAGCTTTCTTTAGAATAGATACGTTAGGCGTATACAACAACACTTTTGAAGTGATTTATGATAGCTTAAATCAAACAAGTATTGAAGCGTCGATTTTCTATCAGCTCGATGAGAAATTAAAAATTGATGGTCTTGCCAGGTATAATAGCTATGAGTTAATGAATTATGCTTTTGCACCAAATCTGCCGGTACTTGAATTTCAGCTACGAGGGACATATAATTTATTTGATAAATTCATTTTAAACTTGAATGGAAGAATAGAGACCGGAAGGAAAGCCATCGTTTATGATTCAGAAGATGATGTAATAGAAGAAGATGGACAGTATTATATCAATTTAGGACCTATTGTTGATTTTAATTTTGGAGTAGAGTATAAATACAACAAACGCATTACAGCATTTTTGCAATTCAATAATATGTTTTCTCAGAGATATTATTCCTGGTATAATTATCCTGTTCAACCCATACAGGTAATGGGAGGCGTATCATTCAGATTCTAGCATGATCACACAAGCTGTTGTTTTAAAAAGTAAAGGAAAGTCTAAAGAGGCATTTGAAATCAAAGAAGTTGAGCTGCCTAGCCTTAATCCTGACGAGATTCTAATTAAAAATGAAGCCTTTGGTCTAAACTATGCTGATGTCATGGCCCGAAATGGTTTATATAAAGACGCTCCACCAATGCCATGTGTAATAGGGTATGAATCCGTAGGGATAGTTGAAGATATTGGAAGTGAAGTCGATCAATCCATTTTAGGAAAAAGAGTCCTTGCGTTTTGTAGATTTGGAGCCTATGGGAAGCATGTTGTTACAAAAGCTAATGCTGCATTTGAAATAGGAGATTTACCAAGTGAAGAAGTCTTGGCCCTATGCACACAAGCTGTAACCGCTTATTATATGACCGACATCTTGTCTCCTATTCGAAAAGGGGATAAAGTTCTTGTACATGCAGCAGCGGGAGGAGTAGGAACCATATTAATCCAGCTTGCAAAGCGAAAAGGGGCAATCGTAATAGCCAAAGTTGGAAATGCAAAAAAGGTTAGTATTGTTAGGGAATTGGGAGCAGATCATGTTATTAATTACAGCGCAAACGACTATTACACAGAACTAAGAAATATTCTTGACGGCGATTCTCTTGATATATCTTATAATGCTGTGGGAGGAGCCACATTTAAAAAAGATTGGAAGCTTCTTGGTGCGGGGGGTCGGCTTTTTATTTTTGGAGGAGCTGCTCTTTCAGGTGGTAAATTTGGCTTACTATCAGGGCTGAACTTTTTAAGAAAAATGGGATTGATTATACCTGCAGGATTAATGATGAGCTCTCGAAGTATTTTGGGTGTCAATATGTTGAAAATAGCCGATCATCAGCCAATGATAATGAATGAGGCCTTGAAAGAAATCATTGAGCTCTATAAGAGTCAAAAACTAAAAGTATGTGTTGGCGGTGTTTATTCCGTTTCTGAAATTGATAAGGCACATGATTTACTCGAAAGCGGAAATTCTACCGGTAAAATTTCAGTAAAATGGGTTTAATTACGCTTTGCGAAAACTCTAATAAAAACCCTCTTAATTTGTTCTCTGAATAGAAACATGAGAATCAAGTAAGGCATTACCATTAAAAATAATATTCCAATATTAATATTACTTCCAAAGCTGGACTCCTCTAAATCACTACCCTGCTCAGATAACAGCTTGCATTGTGAGCATCCTTGTGAGAATGTATTACAGCTCCAAATGAAAATAAAGCAAAGTGTCAGTGTGATTTTATTTCGCATGATTGATGTTAAAAATTACATTACAAATTTAAGAATTAATTAAGCAACACAAAAACCATTACTTTTGTGCTGATGAATAACAAAGTTGTTTTCTTTTTAATGTTTTTTTTATTGCTTTACGCTTGTTCAGTTGAGGAAGAAAAGAATGACAATAAAACATTTATTGCAAAGACTGGCTTGGCTGATGAATATGAGATTTCAAAGCAAATTTTAGACGCCACGATTTCTAAAAATGCTGATAATATTACTGCTTTAATTGAGCGAGGGAATTTGGCATTGGATCATTATGATTTTTCAAATGCATTTTCAGATGCGGCTCGTGCTTTTCGATTAGATAGTAATAATTTTGAATCGAGATTACTTTATGCAAGGTCACTGATAAACAGGCCGACGAGCACAGAAAAAGATAAGATTGTTGCACAAGGCCATTTTTTAAAACTTGTGAAAGAAAACGCAAATAACCTTGATGCTATCGTCGGGTTGGCAAACACCTACGCGCTTCTTCAGGATTTTGAAAATGCAAACATTTGGATAGAAAAAGCTTTAAAAATTGACTCGAAATGTATAGATGCTTATCGATTAAAGGGGAGTATTTTTAAAATCAGGTATTATGCAGTGATGGATGACGCCGATTCAAAAAAGTTTGCTGAGGCTTTATTTGACAGTACGATAAACACCTATTCTTACATTACACAGATTGATCCAGAGTACCATGTGGCATACATGCATTTAGGGCTATTATTTGATCAGAGAAATGATCCTTTATGCTTGGACCATTACCTTTCTGCCGTTCAAGTTCAACCAGAAAATTTGGATTATAAATACGCACTAGCTTATGCCTATGGTGAATTCGGAAAAGAGCGTGAAGCCATGAGAATCTATGCGGAAATGATAGAACAGGATGATACTTTTTATGAAGCATATTGTCAGACGGGTCAAATTTTACAATTTAAATATTACGAGTTAGACAGTGCCTTGTATTACTATTCGCAGGTAGTCGATAAAGATGAGCACCATTTAGATGCTTACGTGAATATGGGCATTGCCTATCAAGATAAGGGAGATATAACCAATGCCTTAAAGAACTATTCACAGGCTCTGGCAATCAAGCCCGAAGAAAGGGGAGGATTGGTGACATTAAATCAATTCAACGAGCAACAAGAAATGGCAAGAAGTCGAGCCAAAGAATTGAAAAAGAAGTTGTGAAAAAAATAGAAATCTTTAGCGCTTTATTGGGAGACGTGGCTCTTCCTTTGATCGGTTTTTTATTCTGGGATTGGGGATTCTATTTCATTTCGTTATTCTTCCTATTTGATTTGCTTTTTAGAACTCTTTTCATCAAAAGACGTCTAAAACCTATTGATGAATTAAAAAACAGGCGTGCAATCATTTTTAAAGCTTTCCTTTTTACATTTCTTGAAGTGATACTGATACATTGTATTGTAGTTGGTGCATTTCCTCATACCAATATTGGCGATTCCTTTATTTATTTCTTGACCTATGAGGAGATGGGTATAGCACAAGGGGTGGTGCTCTTACCTCTCCTTTTATTAAATGAAGTAATGAAGATTCGAAATGAAAACAAAATGGGAATCCCTTACTCTATAAGAGCTCAGGTTCTTTCAAATAATCAAGATCTCCAACGATATAGAATCTTAATGTGGGTTTTGATTTATTTACTGGTACTCTTTTTTCCTATTCCTGAAATATTCTTGATTATGGCCTTTTTTATCTTTTTAACGGCCCAACCGTTTCTTGTATTTAGAAATATCAAGTGACGCTCCATTTTTAAGGCAAATTAGATGAAATTTTCCCTATTTTTGTTCTGTTTCAAATCATTATGGACAATAAAGATCAATTACTAAATAAAAGGGCTAAGGCAAAAGAAGGTGGAGGAGAGGAAAGGCTCAAAAAACAGCATGCTCAGGGAAAGCTCAGTGCTAGAGAAAGAATCGATGTATTACTTGATTCAGATTCTTTTAACGAAATCGGAGGTTTAGTAGAGCATCGATCAACTGCTTTTGGTCTCGAAAAACAAAAAATACCTGGAGATGGCGTTGTTACTGGATATGGTACTATTCATGGGAGATTGATTTACGTTTTTTCTCAAGATTTCACAGTTCTTGGTGGCTCTTTATCAGAAACACATGCGGGAAAAATTTGTCGAATCATGGACTTGGCTTTAAAAAATGGAGCTCCTTTGATTGGATTAAATGATTCTGGTGGAGCCAGAATTCAGGAAGGGGTTGTGTCATTAGCAGGTTATGCAGATATATTTTACCGAAATACTCGGGCATCTGGTGTGATACCGCAATTATCTGTTATCATGGGGCCATGTGCAGGTGGAGCCGTTTATTCTCCAGCATTGACTGATTTTATTTTCATGGTTGAAGAAACCTCATATATGTTTGTTACAGGTCCTAATGTGGTTAAGACGGTTACGCATGAAGAGGTCACATCTGAGGATTTGGGAGGAGCAAAAGCACATGCAGAAAAATCGGGTGTAAATCATTTTATTGGAGGGAATGACGTTGAGTGTTTAAAAATGGTTCGAGACTTTGTCACCTACATCCCTCAAAATTGTCAAGAGCTTGCACCGCATCCTCCTGTTTTTGAATTTGACAAATCAAATCTTGAAAAAATAGAAACTATTATTCCTGAGAATGCGACGATGCCTTATGACATAAGAAAGGTGATTTCTTGTGTAATTGATACTTCATCTTTTAGAGAAGTGCATAAAGATTTTGCTACAAATATTGTAGTTGGTTTCGCTAGAATTGAGGGGAGAACAATTGGAGTCATTGCAAATCAACCAATTTCATTGGCCGGAGTATTAGATATTGATTCATCTAGAAAAGGAGCCCGTTTCGTTCGGTTTTGTGACGCCTTTAATATACCTCTATTGGTTTTTGAAGATGTTCCAGGATTTCTTCCAGGTACGGATCAGGAATGGCGTGGAATAATCACACATGGAGCAAAACTATTGTACGCTTTTTCAGAGGCCACCGTCCCGAGAATTACGGTAATCACAAGAAAGGCATATGGTGGTGCTTTTGATGTGATGAATTCGAAAAGTATTGGTTCTGACCTTAATTTTGCTTGGCCGACCGCCGAAATCGCAGTAATGGGGGCTAAAGGTGCTGCAGAAATAATATTTAAAAAAGAAATTGCATCGGCAGAGAACAGAGAAGAGAAGTGGTTGGAAAAAGAAGCGGAGTATGCTGAAATGTTTGCTAACCCATATCGCGCAGCAGAAAGAGGGATTATTGATGAGGTCATCTTTCCAAAAGAAACAAGATCTAGATTGGTTTCTGGGTTTAAAATGCTTGAAAATAAAACAGAAAAATTACCTAATAAAAAACATGGAAATATTCCATTGTAAAGTATAAATTATGAAAGAATTAATAGAAGCATTTCCTGACAATATAAAGGAAGCGATTCAGATAGCTGAGGCAACAGATCTAAAAAGACCACAAAACGAAATTAATAGTATAGTAATGTGCGGTTTAGGTGGCTCAGGTATAGGTGCCAAAATGGTAGCAAACTGGTTGATGGATGAGATTAAAATACCCGTCACTCTTGTTAATGATTACACTATCCCGGCATTTGTAGATAAGAATACGCTAGTAGTTGGTTCGAGTTATTCCGGAAATACGGAAGAGACCACTATGGCGATTGCTGAGGCAAAATTAAGAGGAAGCCATATCATATGTATTTGTAGTGGAGGGAAGCTTAAAACTTTTTGTCAAGAAAACGAGTATGATTGTATTATTGTGCCCGGGGGGAATCCTCCGAGAAGTGCTTTGGCTTATTCTGTGATTCAACTCCTTCACATATTTGCCGAATTAGGCTTTGTTTCTCATGAGCATAAATCAAGTATGCTAAAAGGCGGTGAGTTAATTGTAAATGAAAAAGAATCGATTCATAAATTGGCTCAAGAAATGGCATCACACCTTTTTAACAAAGTGGGGATTTATTATGCTGAAGCCAAGTATGAGGGTGTTATTGTTAGGGCAAGACAACAATTTAATGAAAACTCAAAATACTTAGGTTGGCATCATGTAATTCCTGAAATGAATCATAATGAGCTTGTCGGTTGGACAGGTGGAGACGAACGTTTTGCGCCTATATTTTTCAATACAGGAGACTTACATCCCAGAAATTACCGCCGATTTGAAATATCGCAAGAAGCGGTAGAGAAAAAATGTGGAAAAGTTCTTTTGGTTCATGCAAAAGGAGGTTCATTTATTGAAAGGTCGATATATCTGATTAATATCGTGGACTGGGCTTCATATTATCTTTGTGAAATGAATGGTGCAGATATTATTGATATTGAAATTATTGATTACTTAAAAGGAGAGCTATCTAAGTTTTAATGAATTCTCTACCTGAAGTAACTATTATCAATCTTGGGCTGGTTGACTACAAAGAAGCTTGGGATATACAAGAAAATTATTTTAGACAAGCCATTGACCGTAAAATAGCCATTAGAAACGGTGAAAATCTTGCCCCACCATCTAATTATCTTATTTTATGTGAACATCCACATGTGTATACTATTGGTAAGAGTGGTAAGGAAGAAAACCTGCTATTATCAGAAAAAGAGGTAGCCTCTAAAGAGGCTTCTTTTTATAAAATCAATCGAGGGGGAGATATCACGTATCACGGCCCGGGCCAGCTGGTTGTATACCCTATTTTAGATTTGGAACAGTTTTTTACTGATATTCATAAATACATGCGTTTTTTAGAGGAAGCGGTGATTAATACTTTAATGAAATTTAATATTCAATCATCACGTATTGATGGAATGACAGGAGTTTGGTTGGATTCGGACCTTCCTTCTGCAAGGAAAATATGCGCTATGGGGGTGAAAAGTTCCAGGTGGGTTACCATGCATGGTATAGGGTTTAACATCAATACTAACTTGGATTTCTTTTCTCATATTGTGCCTTGTGGAATAGATGATAAAGCCGTAACTTCAATGCAGAAAGAGCTTGGTAGAAAGATAGATAAAAAAGAAGTTGAAGCCATTATTCTTGAGGAATTTAAATCACTTTTCGGCTTTGTAGTAAAAGAAAATTAATTGTTGCTTTGATTAAAAAAACATTAAAATATACAGCTTATAGTCTTTTAACCCTTGTGGTTATTGTTAATTTATTTATTCTTCTTTCAGGCAGATATTATCTTTATTCAGGTATCGCTAAAACATACCTTAGAGGAAAATTAGGACCAACAATCTATGATTTAGAATTATTTCCAGTAAACACCATTAAAAAATCAAATCAACCTTACCATTTTATTGTAGAAAAGGATGCTTCTGTTAAACTAACGAAAACGGATCTCGATTATCATCAGAAAATGGATACCAAGGCTTTTTTGATTTTTCAGGGAGACACCCTGGTTTATGAGAAATATTTTGATGAACATACTCAGAATCAAGTATCAAATTCTTTTTCAGCGGCAAAGTCGGTTATTGGAATGCTCATAGGAATTGCAATTGAAGAAGGTAAGATAACGAGTGTGGAAGATTTGGCAGGGAAGTATATTCCAGAATTTAATAAAAACGGAAGAGAGAAAATCACCATACGCCATTTATTGACGATGTCTGCTGGTTTCGATTGGGTTGAAAGCGGAAAAAATCCTTTGTCTGAGGCTGCAGAGGGTTATTATGGAACTGACCTATACGGTTTAGTAACCAGATTGCGCGTTATTGATAAACCTGGTGTAAACTTCAATTATCAAAGTGGTAATACCCAGATTTTAGGATTTATTTTAGAAAAGGCAACTGGAAAGTCAATCAATCAATATACTGAAGAAAAATTATGGATTCCTATGGGTGCTCGAAATGATGCTTTTTGGAGTTTGGATAAAGAGGGGGGCGATGAAAAAGCATTTTGCTGTATGTATGCAACGGCTCGTGATTATGCCCTTTTAGGACAATTACTTCTAAACAATGGTTTTTATAATGGGAAACCGATTGTACCGAATTGGTATATGAATAAAATGCTAGAAACCCCAACCATGAAAACAAAAGAAAACGTCCCTAATATGCGATATGGCTGGCATACATGGATTTATAAAAACAATGGCGATCCAATCTATTATTGCCGAGGTTTAATGGGACAGTATATGATTGCAATACCAAGTAAAAACAGGGTTATAGTACGTTTAGGAAGTAAAAGGGACGCACACTATGAAATTCCAGAAAACAGGATAAATGACAAAGTTTTCCGACAAAAACATGATGATAAAATAGGGCATACTATCGATTTGTATAGGTATTTAAATATGTCAGATAAAATTGTTTCTCAAATCAGATAACAATGAAAGATGAATTGAAGGGGCCGAAAGTTGAAAACGTATCAGTTGCTATAGTTGAGTTGCTTGTAGAGAATGAAAAAGTGTATTATGCCTATCTTCTTAATTTAAGAGATGACATCATGGAGGGGATCATTGTATCTACTACTGGTTATGGCGAAAATGCCCAGACAGGTGATAAAATTAGAACTTCTACTTTAAGGCATTGTATTGAATTATTGCTGCCAAATGAGGCAGCAAAGATTGAGCCGATTATGCCGGAAGTATTTGGGCTGTCAAATGAATATTGGGTGAGTTTTTGGGTGAATGATATTATGTATGATAAACGATTTGTGTTTCCTGCGGAATCAATATGCTCAGAAAACATGCAGATGATTAACACACTTGGACAAAAAGGAGTCATTATAAAGTAAGAACGAATTGACGCGGCGTTGCGTTATTTCTGATCATTTGGTATTTGAATATTGACAATACTTATCTGTTGTAGGTTATCAATAGAAATACTTCCATGGTATTCTTGAATAATATCTTTAATTACAGCTCTGGAGAGATCAATTGAGTTTTGCTTTTTATTCATAATCATGTCATATACACTATCATCAAATAAATGCACGCTGAGTTTGTAATTTACTTCAAAACGAATAATCAAGCTTCCATTTTGTTTTTCTGATCGTATTTTTATTAGTACTTCTTTATCAGCACTATTTAGGAGCAATGTAAATAGATTGGACCAAAGTTGAAAAAGCTTATATTCATTGGTCTTATTGTAGAATACATCTTTATCTATAATGTTTTTTACCACTCCGGACTTTTGAATCTCGTCGTCTATAACTTCCATTACAGCTCTAATGCTTTTGTGAACATTAACCGATACTTTTTTATCAGCACGTCCTTTTTTTAGAGCATTTTTAAGGGACTCAACTACTTTTGAAGATTTTTGAGTGGCATTTAAAGTATTCGAAGTGATTTGTTCAAATGTGACCAAGGTGGTAATCATTTTTATTACTTCTTTCTTGTTTTCTTGTTTGATGATAAATTCAGTAAGAGAGTTTAATTCGGATTCAATATAAACTTTGCTAATTAATACGCTGAGTTCATCACATTCTTCTTCCTTTAATTTAAAATTTTCACTGATATATTCTTTGATTTTTTTAATTCTAGACAGAGATTCCATTCCTGATTCCATGAGACTGCCGTTATATTTTTTTGCGTAGTTATACCCAAAAGTGATTTGGTGAGGAGAACATTTTTGTATCACATTGGAAAATATATCATTGTAAATATAGATGATGCTTTCAGCACCGGCCTTGATCGCGCCTAATGGACTATTCAGGCTATGCGCGACGGTATTCGCTGTTGCACTCAAAATCAACTGTTTGTCTTGTTCAAGAATTCTTTTTGACATTTCGAGATTTGAGCTCTTTTGGCGTTCAACTTCATTCTTTTTCTCTCTAATTTCACTCGTAGCGGACTTAATTTCTTTAACAAGTCTCAGCTGTCGCAATCTGAGTCTTCTGGTTCGTTGCAGAATGAATAACCAAATGAGCAAGACGCCGAATAGGATATAACTGGTTTGGGCCCACCAAGTATTCCACCAAGGGGGAGTAATTGTAAAGTGATATTCTAAGGGTTCGGACCATTCGCCACCAGAAATCCTCGATTTTACTTTGAAGATATAAGAGCCATCGGGAATATTCGTAAAATCAGCATGTGTTTCACTTGAGGGAGGACTCCAATTCTCATCTGAACCTTCTAACAAATAGCTGTAGGTGATGGCTTGTGGTTTAAACCAATTAATTGCAGAATAAACAAACGTAAGGTGATTGTTATCATATGAAAGCACCAAATCCTTGGGTACATTTTCGAATGTATTAACCGATGAATAGGAGATTTTTGATTTTAAACTATCAGGAGGGTTTAAGTAATCAATATATCTGTTGTTGATTGAAATATCTCTTAACCTTAGAATAGGGATCGAATTATTTGCGGGAAGGTTTTTTCTTATCAGCTTAGTGAGCCCTTTTCCTGTACCCCACCAAAGCGCCCCCGAATGATCAACGATTGCGCTGGATTTTAAAAAGTCAACACAGCGAATCCCATCATTCCAATTATACGACATGCAATTGTGCTTTTGATTGACTCCAAGCTCAATATTCTGTAGTTGATTTAAACCGTTTTCTGTGCCGATCCAAATCGAAGAGGAACTCGTATCCTCAATAACTGACCATATTTTATTATTACTTAGACCAGTTTTAGTGGAAAAATAGTGAAATCTAGACCCGTCAAACATACAAGCGCCATGGGACAATGACCCAAACCAGACTCGACCTTTCGAGTCATTATATGATGAAATTATAATAGAACCATGTAAGCCCTCTTTTTCAGTGATTTGATGAAAATATACACCATCGTATTTAATAACACCGCTTCCCCATGTACCAAAAAACAAATTGCCTTCAAAATCTTTTGAGATTGTTCTTATTTGGTTGGTATAAAGACCATTTTCTTCATTATAATGGGTAAAAAAACTTCCATCAAAAGAGCAAAGACCATCCTCAGATGACCCGAACCACATTATTCCATTATCATCTTCGATTATTTCATATATCTGGTTGGAGATTAGCCCATTTTCCTCCTTAAAAAACACAAATTCCGAATCCTGAATTTTAATTACACCCTTTTTTTCTGTAGCAATCCATATGTTCCCTTTACTATCCTCATAAATTTTATTTATTTGTTTACTTAATAAGGTATTAAATTGTGGCATTTCGAAATAGTGATTCTCTTTATACATCATGAGCCCTCCATCTTCTCCACCAAACCAGATTTGATGATGTTGGTCTTCGCAGATTGCATATATGTAATCGTTAATTATACCATTTCCTTCATTTAAATTCTCGAATGATCTTAAATTTATGATGTCAACTCCATCACCATCAGTTCCTGTCCACATGTTGCCAGATTTATCACTTTCCAGGCTTAATACATGTTCTCCACTCAATCCATTGGTTTCATTTATCCAAACGAATTCTTTGCCATCATACTGACAAACCCCCTCATTGTATGAGGCAATCCAAACGTTTTCATGATCATCCAATAAGAGGTCATAAATGTTGTCTCCTTTCAAGAAGTTTTTTGAATTGTAGTTTGTAAATGACTCTCCATTATAGATATCGATTCCATGCTCTATATATCCAATCCAGTAGTTCCCTTGACTATCTTGAATAATTCTACTTATGTCATTCGACTTAAGTCCCTCATTTTTTGTGATACACACAGTGGAATCTCCTTCAATAATATTTATCCCTTCTGAGGTACAAATCCATTTACGGTTTTTATCATCTTCGTAGATACTCACCGTTTTATTACTGAGTAAACCTTCGTTTACGGTGTAATTAGTGAGTGTTTCCCCGTTGTATGTAAAAACCCCATAATCTTTAGAGCCAATCCAAATGAGACCCGATTTATCTTCATAAATAAATCTAATATCAGTAGCATTAAAGCCTTTTTCAAATTCTAATCGAAAAAAACTGTTTCCGTCAAACATACAAACCCCATCGCCAGAAGTCCCAAACCACATGTTGCCTTGTCGATCTTCTTCAATACACCAAATGAAATTATTACTCAAGCCATGATCTTCATTGAAATGCCGAAATTTATCTCCAGTATATACGCTTACACCGCCACCGTTAGTCCCCATCCATATTTGATTTTTACTGTCATGAAAGACATCCCATATATAGGAGGAACTGGTTCCTTGTTTTACATCAAGATATTTAATGTTTTTAATCGCTTTCCCTTTATATATTGGTGTTTTTGCATCAGCTAATGATGGTATTTTCGTCTTAACTTTGCTTAATTTAATTCTTGTTTTTTTTGTAGGATCCATTTTGGAAGGACCAAATGCCGTTTTCAAAAAGGTGCTAGAATCCACCATTCGTTTCTGAACTTTATTTAAGTCTAATGGAATATTAATTATTCCTCGGGTATTTATTCGTTTTGGAGCTTCAAGCTTATAAGTTTTAGGCTGCTTGAGTATTCTAGAATCTATCCGTTTTCCGTCTATTTTTGTTTTATTTTTCCCGGAAATTAATTCATTCTTTGAGTTAACTGAGTTTTCGATGCCATTTCCAAATATGGGATTGGTGTTATAGGGGCCAGATGCATCATACTTCCTGTAACGAAGTTCCACTTCCTTTTTTGATGTAGGAATTTTTCGATCATCACAAGAATAAAATAGAATAACGACGCAATAAATAAGGATTCTATACAAATGGTGTACTTTAATTGTGCTAATGGAAAGGTTTAGCATAAAGGAAATTAACGATAAAACAACAAATAGACAAACCCTACTGACACTATTTAAACCTGGTCAACGAGTTGGCGAAAGATGTACCACCAATTTATTCGTTCTGCTTTTAATTTGTTTTCTCGATCATTTAATAGAACAATGATTATCTTCTTTTTTGGTGAGATGTAAATATGCTGTTTATACAAACCAATGGCCATGTAGTCTTCATATTCTTTGAGTCCAATATGCCAAGAATAATTGTAATTATAGCTGCTGCCTTGAGAAGTATCTCTTCTTATAGATTGATTATACCAGTCAGTGTTAAAAACTTGATTTTTATTCCATTCTCCCTTATTAAGGTACAGTCTTCCAAATTTTGCGAAATCTAACGCTGTGGCTGAAAGACAACAAAATGACTTTTCTACTCCTAAACCGTCTACGCTCCAAAACCCTGTGTTGCACATATTTATGGGAGCCCATAGTTTTCGTTGTGCGTACTCGGAAACACTCATCCCTGTAGATCTTTTAATAATCACACCTAAAAGCTGTGTGTTTAGGTTTAAATACGCTTGTTTTTCACCTGGATTATGACTGAATACAATTTTTTCAAGTTCAGCGCTGACATTATTTCCATAATACAATCTGGCATCTTGACTCACACTAAATTTAATTCCAGAAGTATGATTAAGTAAATGTTTTATGGTCAGTAATTCTCCTTTTCCATTTGCTAATTCAGGGATGAATGTTTGTACTTTTTGATTTACATTTTGAATATGTCCTTCGTTTATTGCAATTCCAATTAAACAGGAGATGAAAGATTTTGCTAAAGAGTATGATGGGTGCATTGAAGATTTATCCAAGTCTTGTCGGTAGTATTCAGATTTGATCGTGTCGTCTTGAATGAGGACAAACGCACGTACACTATGTTCTTTTAATACATCAATAAGTGGTTTAAAATTGGGTTTATCAGTTGTCCAGTCGTTGACTTTGAAGCCGTCAATTTTGATTGATTTTTGAAATGAAAAGCAACTGTCAGAGGTTATTTCTTTATTCTTAAAGCGATGCAAGTCTTTTGCATCTGGATGCCCTAAAAAAAGACTTTTTACAGGAATACAGGAAGTGAAAAAGCAGAGTAGAGCAAGAATACTTATAAAAGCAATTTTCACTTCATTTATAGAAGCATATCGCTTTTGTGAATTCATTGGCTTCGGTTATCCATTATTTTTACAAGCTCAGCTATTGACTTGATCCTCGGAACAATATTTTCGGTTTTTGTTATTCCAACTCCTCCTACAACTAATAGCTCCTTACCATTACACTCAACATGTTCAATTGGGTTTTCAAGAAAAAAGTCCAGAAGGTCATCGTTAAATAGAGATCTTATTTTTTCTCTTTGATCTCCTTTAAGGTAATATAGTTTTGAAAATTCTGGGTTGCTCTTAAAATTGATGTCTTTCATGGTGCCAAAAACACGAACACGATCAAATACTCTATCAACAAGCTCTTCTCGTCTTAAAATAAATGGTGTCACCTCTGCGGGTAATTTGATATACTGCATAGTAGAATGGTAAACCTCTTTAGCAAGCATGGCTCCCTCAGAAAAAGTAACATCGGAAATCTCCCAATCCACATTCGTTTCATCATAGGTGCCCTGAACAATGTTTTCTTTGTATTCGATGGGTCTTGAATCGAAGAAATGAAAGTTTTGAAGCTTTCGGAATCGATTGTCTTGTCCCAATTCAAAGGACCATTTGTTGGCATTTGCTAATGCTCTCAGTATTTTTTGACGAGGTGATGTTTTATTTGCGATCGGAGCGGTACTGCTTTTTAGGGCAAATTTGTGTTTGGTAGATGC
>CAJQPH010000039.1 GCA_905480165.1 uncultured Flavobacteriales bacterium | reverse complement strand
GCCTGTTGAAGTTAAAGACAACGAGGGGTGGTACAACGATTCTTCCAAGAAAAGACAAATAAAGTAAGCCTTTTGAAGGGCAACTTATTTCTCTCCAACACGTCTAAAACTAAAGCTTTAATGTGAAACTTGTTGGATTATCTTTATTTCTATTTCTCTATTCTCAGAATGCCTTCGGTCAAGCGTCGACAGCGAGTGACTGCTCTGATGCCGTTAATATTTGCACCAATGCTACATTTGCTATTGATCCAAGTGGTTCTGGTGCCATACAAGAATTAAATGGAAATGTTTCAAATCCTTCAACGAACCCCGCTTCTGGAAATGCTGGATGTCTTTTATCGGGAGAATTAAACAGTACCTGGATGGTGATCAATATCGCAGGCACAGGTATTCTAGAGTTTTCATTTGGACAATCTGGAGGAACAGGTTTTTTTGATTGGATCATGTGGCCTTACAATGCTTCATCATGCGATGATATTTTAAACAACATGCTTCCACCAATTAGGTGCAATTGGAACGGTTCTTCTGCAGGTTTTACTGGTGTTGCAAATAACCTCCCACCAGGAGGAAACGCTGCCAATTTTGAACCAGGAATTCCTGTAATTGCAGGTGAACAATATCTTATTTGTTTATCAAATTACAGCAGTCAGACTACAAGTTTACCGATGGATTTTTTTGGAAGTGCCGATGTAAGCTGTACTGCCGTTCTTGTCATTACTGTAAATGATGAAACCATCTGTCCTGGAGACAACGCTACATTAACCGCAACAGGTGCAACAGATTATACATGGAGTCCAGGAGGACAAACCACTTCAACCATTACTGTTTCACCAAGTAGTACAACGGTATATACGGTTACTGGGACCGAAGATTTAGGAAGTGGGATTATTGCAACAGGTCTTGCAGACGCAACAGTTACTGTGCTGCCTGCAAACGACCCGCAATGCAGCTGTACGGTTACAGCATCTAATAATGGACCGATTTGTTTTAACGCAACTTTTGATTTAAATGCCACTGCTGTAAGTAACGGAACTTATGAATGGGACATGATGGGTAATGTTTTGGGCTCGGGACAGACACTAACAAATGTGCCCGCACTAAGTCCAGGAACTTATCCCATACAGGTAACGGCAACCGACGATAATGGCTTTGTTTGTACGGACATAACACAGCTAACCATTCTATCTGATACTGATCCAAATTGTATCTGTACTGTCGTTGCATCCAATTCTGGACCTATTTGTGAAGATGGTGTTTTTGACCTATCGGCCACATCTGTTTCCAACGGCTCATATGTCTGGGAACAATCAGGAAACTCCCTAGGAAATATTCAAAACATGATTGGGAACCCTTCCGAAGCCCCTGGTTCGTTGTGGTATGTTATTACGGCTACTGACGACAATGGTTTTATTTGTGTTGATTCTACGGAAGTTGTTTTTAATCCTTTACCAAACATTTCTGCGGGCTTAGATCAATCCATTTGTTTCGGTGAAAATGTTACCCTGAATGCCAGTGGAGGTCAGAGCTATTCATGGCATGATGGAATGCAATGGTTGCCCTATTCTAGTCAAGGCGAATTTAGCTTCACCCCTAATGGTAATACCATTTGTATGTTAACCGGAATTGATATAAACAATTGTGAAAATAGTGATACTCTGTTGGTTTCAATAAATGCCGCTGAGCTACCGGACATTTTCCCATTAAATAATATTGGTTGCGTTCCCTATAGCTTAAGCCTAACAAATTCAATCCTCAACGCTCAAAGTTGTGTGTGGGAATTTTCTAATGGTACGGTCTCAACAGGAAACGGTAGTCAGAATTTCTCATTTAATGAAGCTGGGTGCTATGATTTAACCGTGTCTATGGTAGATATTAATGGATGCGACACTTCACAAACCTATCAAAATATTGTTTGTGTTGAAGAGCCTATTGCAGCATTTACAGTTTCCCCGAACACTATTGGTCCAGGAAATTCCACCATTCATTTTTATAATGAGTCCTTTGGAGCAGATAACTTTATTTGGAATTATGGAGATGGGAGTACCTCATACGAAATTGATGGTTCTTATCAATACAATACGGCTTTAGAGAATAGTTATCTGGCAACACTTATTGCGATTTCGCCCGAGGGTTGCTTAGACAGCGTTTCATTAGTAATTGCTTATGAAGAGCAGCTTATTTATTACATTCCAAACACTTTTACTCCGGACGCAGACGAGCACAATCAGTTGTTCAAACCCATCTTTACCAGTGGATTTGACCCCTACAATTTTGAAATGAGTATATACAACAGGTGGGGGGAAATTATTTGGAAAAGCAATGACCACAAATCCGGTTGGGATGGCTCTTATGGAATCAATAAGGGAGTGCCTGTACAAGCTGGTATTTACAGCTGGGTAATCAAGTTTAAACCCAAAGATAATGACGAAAAGGTCATTATTAATGGTTCTGTAAATGTGCTGAAATAATCAACTATTTCTCAGAAGTAAGATTAGATTTTAGGAACTCTCTATTCATTCTTGCAATGTTTTCAAGTGATATCCCTTTAGGACACTCTACTTCACAAGCTCCAGTATTCGTGCAATTCCCAAAACCTTCTTCGTCCATTTGTCTTACCATGTTTTGGACCCTCTTATTTGCCTCAACCTTCCCTTGAGGCAAAAGCGCATACTGAGAAACTTTTGCACCAACAAACAACATGGCCGAACTGTTCTTACAGCTGGCAACACATGCTCCACAACCAATACATGTTGCTGCATTAAATGCATTATCAGCATCAGCTTTGGGTATAGGAATTGCATTGGCATCCATGGTGTTACCGGAAGTATTTACCGAGACGAAACCTCCAGATTGTTGTACACGGTCAAATGCAGAACGATCTACCACTAAATCCTTGATGATAGGAAAAGCTTTAGACCTCCATGGCTCAATATAAATGGTGTCCCCATCATTAAAACTACGCATGTGTAGCTGGCAAGTCGTAGTTTGGGTTTGGGGGCCATGTGCTCTTCCGTCAATGTATAATGAACAAGATCCACAAATCCCTTCTCGACAATCATGGTCAAAAGCTACAGGAGCTTGCTTTTCATTTATAAGCTGCTCGTTTAATTGATCAAGCATTTCTAAAAATGAGCTATCTGTTGACACTTTGGCTAATTGATATGTTTCAATATTCCCTTTGGAATCAGCATTTTTCTGTCTCCAAACTTTTAAGGTTACGTTAATGAATTTTGATGCCATTGTGTATGTTTTACTTATAGTTTCTTTCAGCGATTTTAATTGCTTCGTATTTTAAATCTTCTTTATGTAAAGCCGAATTGGTGGCTTCTCCATCTTTATATTCCCATGCAGAAACATATTTAAATTTCTTGTCATCTCTCAATGTTTCTCCCTCGTCGTCTTGGTACTCTTCTCTAAAGTGGCCACCACAAGATTCGTTTCTATTCAATGCGTCTACCGCCATAAGTTGACCAAGTTCTAACAAATCCGCAACACGCAATGCTTTCTCAAGTTCAGCATTCATTTCATTGGATTCTCCAGGAATGAAAACATCATTATAAAACTCATCTCTCAATCCTTTGATTTCTTCAATCGCAGACTTCAAACCAGCCTCACTTCTACTCATTCCTACTTTATTCCACATGATTAATCCAAGCCTCTTGTGAAAATGGTCAACTGATTTGTTTCCTTTGACGTTCATCAACTTCGAAATGCTTTCTGCTACGTCCATTTCAGCTTTCTCAAACTCTTTTGATTCCGTTGAAATTTCACCTGTTCGAATTTCATTTGATAGATAATTGGCAATAGTATATGGGAGCACGAAATACCCATCAGCAAGACCCTGCATAAGCGCCGATGCTCCTAACCTATTAGCTCCATGGTCAGAAAAATTTGCCTCTCCAGCTACAAAGCATCCAGGAATTGTGCTTTGGAGGTTGTAGTCAACCCAAACGCCACCCATTGTGTAATGAACAGCAGGATAGATTTTCATTGGGGTTTCATATGGGTTTTCAGCTGTGATTTGTTGGTACATCTGAAAAAGATTTCCATATTTTTCTTCTACCCATTTTTTACCAAGTCGAATGCTTGTCTCTTCGTTTGGATTATGATCGCCTTGAGCATAAGCTACTTGTTTTCCTTTACTTTTTATTTCTGACGAGAAATCCAAATAAACACCTTCATTGGTATCATTTGCTTCGATTCCAAAACCTTCATCGCATCTTTCTTTTGCCGCTCTTGATGCTACATCCCTTGGAACAAGGTTTCCAAATGCAGGATATCTTCTTTCTAAATAATAATCACGATCATCTTCAGCAATTTGAGTAGGTTTCAATTTACCGTTTCTTATCGCATCTGCGTCTTCTTTTTTCTTTGGCACCCAAATTCTACCAGAGTTTCGAAGAGACTCGGACATTAACGTAAGCTTAGATTGATTTGTGCCATGAACAGGAATACAGGTGGGGTGTATTTGAACATAACAAGGGTTCGCAAACAACGCTCCTTTTTTGTGAATTTTCCACGCTGCAGAAACATTACTTCCCATGGCATTCGTAGATAAAAAGTAAACATTTCCATATCCTCCCGAAGCGATAACGACCGCATGGGCTGAATGACGTTCTAATTTTCCAGAAACCAAATTTCGAGCAATAATTCCCCGAGCCTTTCCATCTAACTTGACAATGTCCATCATTTCATGGCGATTATACATCTTAACTCTTCCAAGACCTATTTGTCTTGATAAAGCCGAATATGCCCCCAAAAGAAGCTGTTGCCCAGTTTGTCCTGCGGCATAAAATGTTCTTCTTACTTGAACGCCTCCAAAAGAACGATTGTCCAAAAGACCTCCATATTCTCTAGCAAAAGGAACGCCTTGAGCGACGCACTGATCAATAATGTTTGCAGAAACTTCAGCGAGTCGGTATACATTGGATTCTCTCGATCGGTAATCTCCTCCCTTAATGGTATCATAAAACAGTCGGTAGGTACTGTCTCCATCATTTTGATAGTTTTTTGCAGCATTAATTCCTCCCTGCGCAGCTATGGAGTGTGCTCTTCGCGGTGAGTCTTGGAAGCAGAAGGATTTTACGTTGTAACCCATTTCTCCTAAAGATGCCGCCGCAGATGCACCTGCAAGACCTGTTCCAATAACAATAACATCTATTTTAGGCCTGTTATTAGGAGCCACAAGCTTCATTTGATTCTTGTGATTCGTCCATTTCTGGTCAATCGGCCCTTCTGGTATTTTAGAATCTAAAATTGACATAATTAAAATTTTCTAACTATTTAAATAAATTAAAATCGGTATAATCGCGAATAACAACGGGACCACCACAGCATATCCGCGTCCAAACATTTTAATAAGCGGGGTATATTTTGGATGATACAATCCTATTGATTGAAAGGCTGAGGCAAAACCATGCCATAAGTGGAAGCCTAATACCGCCATTGATATCACATAAAAGACCATTCCTAATAGTCCCAAGGGGACCCCGGAATCACTTTTGTTTTTCTTACTAAAAAACGCCAGGACAACTGTGTGAAGGTCTTTATACCCTTCCGCTAGGATTTCATCTTTTTTAGACTTTAATTTTTTCTTCTGTTCCTCTATCTCAACCAGCTGATCATCGGACATCCCAGGATTAGAAGCCAAATAAGATGAATATTGTTGCTCAATAGATGCGTTAAACTTATCTGCTTTCAATATGAGCTCGGTTCCTTCTATTTCGCCTAATTCCCTGATTTGTTTTGTCGAAATTTGCTCTCCCTTTTGTGTCAAATACATGGTGTCTTGAGACGATGGCGAATAATAAGTATGCATGGGCACCTCGTCAGATATTTTCATTTTCCACCAAAAATTAGACATATGAGTTGCAATAAATACCAAAACAATGGTTCCTAAAAGAGCCATGTATCGAGAGGGTAATGAAGAATTCGCGCTTGGCTTATTGTACGCATAGCTGACAGGGCGGGCTTTTTTATTTTGAATAAATAAAGCAATTCCATCTATAGCATGAAACAGTATTGAAAAGTAGGTTAAATACGACAAAACCATAATTGCTGGGTTATGTGTCATAAAGTAGGCGTACTCGTTAAAGGCTCGACGGCCTTCCTCACCTGTTTTAATAATCAGTTGGAGATTCCCAATTAAGTGACCCACCAAAAACAGACATAAAAACAAACCAGTTAAGGCCATCCAATATTTTTTGGCAATGGACGACTTTATTAATGCAGAATTACTCATATCTCAGACTCTTTTTTACGATGCAAAGTTATTGTATATAACAAAAGAATGCACAAATGGTTTTTATTTAGAATCGTTATATATAAGAGAGCTCTGCATTTGAATCTGTAACCAGAAGAAATGCATCAGCCCCAATAATCATGGCCCTATTGTCGTCAATATGTCCACACGGAAAATCAAAGCAGACTGGGATGTCTAATTCTTTGACATGCCGCAAAATAATTTCATATGAATCCATGCCAAAAGGTACTTTTGTGTCCTTCATTTCAGTCATTCCTCCCACAATAAGTCCTTTTATTTCTTTAAAAACACCTGCATGTTTAAGCGCATACATCATTCTATCTAAATGATAAAGTTGTTCACACAGGTCCTCAATAAACAATATTTTATTTTTATAATCATAAGCATAATCACTTGCCAGAAGGCTATAGATAATACTTAAGTTTCCACCTATTAAATTCCCTTTTGCTGAACCACTTATGTTTTCTTTTGATGGCGGTATTTGAACCTTGAATAAAGAGCCATTGAGTGCTGAAAACAAAGTGTCGATTGCTGCTTTTGAGTTCTCTTCAAAATTCAATGGCATGGTGGAGTGTATACTTTGCACCCCAATACTATTTATCAATTGATGGAAAACAGTGATATCACTAAACCCCAGCACCCACTTCGGATGCTGAATAAAACCATTCCAGTCTAAGTTTTCAAAAATCTTTACTGAACCATAGCCTCCCCTTGCACATAAAATAGCCTTGACTTCAGGGTTGTTTAATGCTTCTTGAAAATCAAACAATCGTTCTTCATCCGTACCCGAATAATAATTGTACGCTCCTAAACAATGATTTGAAATTAAGACTCTATATCCTCGTTTTTCAATAATTGCTTTGGAATACTCAATAAACGATGAATCAATGCTTTTGGCGGGAGCAATGATTGAAATAAGATCACCTGGGATTAAGGTTTTTGGGACTTTCATTTGATGTTTTTAAGAATTGTCCCGGCTATTAATAAATCATTTTGAGTGGTTATTTTTATGTTTTCTTCATTTCCATCAATCAAGTGAATTTCAACTCCACTATTCTCAACCACGGAAGCGTCATCAGTAAAACCGGCTTGATATTCTTTTAAATATGCATTCTGTATTACTTCAAAAGTAAAACATTGGGGGGTTTGAACAGCTATATAGCTCTTTCTGTCTACAGCTTCTGATTTACCATTACTTATGACTCGTATAGAATCCTTGATTCTCAAATAAGGAATAACCGCATCATGGGTTTTTAAGGCTTCAATACTACGAGAAAGCGTATCTTGACTTACTAAAGGCCGAACGCCATCATGAATCATTACTTGTCCTTCTGAACATATAGCTAAAGCATTTTTAATCGAATGGTATCTTTCTTTTCCCCCATCTACTACGTGATGTAAAATAGTAAATTCATGTTTTTGAATAAGGTCACTCCAATACTCACGCCATTCTTTTGGCAGTGTAAGGATGATTTCTGCCTCTGGATTCCAGCTACTAAACCGATTAATCGTATGCATTAAAATTGGCAATTCATCCAAGTTTAAAAACTGCTTAGGGACATTTGACGAAAATCTTTTTCCAAGCCCCCCTGCAGTTATGATTACCGATAGTTTCATTGAATAAATATATCAAAAACTTAAACTCGAATACGTTTTTCAATGATATAAAGTTTATCAATAAAAAGAAGAGCACTAAAAAAAAGAAAAGCTAAATTTGTCGCCATTATGTTAATTGGAGAAGATTTTACCAAAATTGCCTTAGAATTTAATGGCCTTACCCTTTTAGAGCCAAACGCACTCATTACAGACTTTATTATGGGTGGATTAAGTATTTATATTGCGATTCAACTGAAAAAAATTAAATCCCAGCACTCGTTTTTAAAATATTGGCACTATTTCTTTTTGATTTTTGGAATCGGTGCGTTCTGTGGGGGGTTAGCCCATTCTTTATTTGAATACACTGGTCCGCAAGGTAAATTTCCAACATGGATTTCTGCCATTCTTTGTGCTTATTTCATAGAAAAGGCCATGATTAAGTCCGTAGGAAACCTGAATAAAAACAACATCCTTGGCAAAATTGCATTTACAAAGATGATTTTGATTTTTTTAATTGTTATAACTGTTATTTCAACAAAGGCCTATCAAGAAGAACATACCATTGGATTTATACCTATAGCAATAAACACCCTTATTGGTGTATTTATCTCAGTCGCTTTTTTTAGCTTTTATAATATAAAACGGGGATATAAAGAGTTTAAATATTTGTTTATTGGAGTCTTGATCATGCTGCCAACCTTTTTTATCTTTCTATTGAAGATTAATCTATATCCCTGGTTTGACAAAAGCGATCTATCGCACATCATCATAATCATAGGGAATTACTATTTCTATTTAGGAATTAAAAAAATGGATTATACTCGCCTCCCGTTTAAAACAGATTAACGTTGAATTCTTAATTTGGATGACTTCACAAAGTCTTTACCGCCCATTGTCTTGGCGGACAAGAAGTATACATAATCACCTGAAGGGGCCGGTTCACCACTCATCATTGTGCCATCCCATCGGAAGTTCCTATCGTTGGATTGAAAAACAACCGTATTGGTTTGATCAATAACTACGATTTGGAAATCTAGTTTTTCACTCATTTCAATGATAAAGAAATCATTTGACCCATCGTTATTGGGTGTAAATATGTTAGGGAGTATAATACTTTCTTCATTCTCCTCTTCTACAAGTTCTTCAAATACCTCCTCTTGAATTTCAACAACATCTTCTA
>CAJQPH010000038.1 GCA_905480165.1 uncultured Flavobacteriales bacterium | reverse complement strand
GGGAGGTTTTCAAAATTTCGTAAATTTTCTTGATTACATTCCAGCGTCATCAGAAGCATTCATGTCACCACCATTGTTAGCGTCACCACCAGTGTTAGCGTCACCACCAGTGTTAGTGTCACCACCAGTGTTATTGTCTTCAGTCTTGTTATCAGAACCTTTTTCATCATTAGTAGCATCTGCAGAAGCATCACCACATGCAGCGAAAGCAGCTGCAACAAATAATAATACAAATAATTTTTTCATAACTTTTTTTTAAATAATTCAATTGCAAATATATGACAAACTAACGTTAATACATAATTTTAGATTGAAAGCATCATTTTTTTCTGATTTTTTAACATTAGATGTAACTAAATTGAAAGAGTGACCATTCGTCTTTAATTTAGATTAGACAGGACTTCAATGGTTTTTATTCCATTCCAAAAGGATTTATTTAAAATAACATCATCCAATGATTTAGCACATTCTAATAATTGATCATCTTTTTCAATCATTATGTCTAAATCCCGATGAGACATGCTCCATCCCTCAAATAATCTTTCTTCAATAGGAGAATATTGTAGCAAGCTTACTTTTTGGTGCCTTGGATCTGATTTGATTTTTTCAAACAACTCATAGATGCGAATTGCATCACCCTCTAAGTACTGAATGAAATTATTTTTATATTCAATTAAAATACCCGTTATATTGTCAAAAGAATTTTTCTTGTTGGAATAATCTATAATCGACCTAACCTCTGATGGTGTTAAGTTTTTTCTTTTTGTACTGACATAACATAAGCTGTAAATCATTATAACCCATTATTTTCATCCTAAAGTACTCAAAATAAATATACTAATTGCATCTGATATCGGCCTCTTATTTATTTAAAATTTGTAAAAGATGCCATTCAATGCTTACTTTAGCAAAAGCATGGATAAAACGGTTAAATCACAATTATCTTTTTACAATAAAATATCAGAGTTAATAGTAACGGCAACTGATGCTGAGTCTTTGTCAAGAGCTCTATATGAAATTATAGATGGTTATATTGAAGTTCCTCATAGTGCTTTATTCCTTTGGGATTCTAAAGAAGCAAAGCTCAAGCTCTATGGGAATAGTGGTTTCACTGAAGATGAACTTGTTGAGGTAGAAAATACTGCTCTAGACCGTCATCCTGGTTGGGTTTTCAAAAACCAAAAGCCGCTTCATATTCCTGACATGGATAAAGAAGGTGTTCCATCTTTTATCACTTCAAGTAAAAGATCTTTCAAGGTGAAGTCTAGACTTTGGGTTCCGATAACAACAACAGAAAGATCTTTAGGCGCATTTGGCTTTGCAAGCCAAGAGCTTAATTATTTCACAGAAGATCATGTCGATGTTCTCAATTTTGCGTGCCGATTGGCAGGTAATATTTATTCTAACATCATTTTTTCCGAGTCCGAAAAAGAGTATCTAAATAACATGTTAATCTCCTATAATAAAACCAAGGAGGCTAGTAAGGCTCAGCAAAACTTTATAGCGAAAATGAGCCATGAGATGAGGACTCCACTAAATGGGATTATTGGCATGACAAAACTCATAGAAGGAACACTTCTCAATCAAAATCAAAAAAAATATGTCGATATATTAAACAATCAGTCAGTGCAGTTACTCGGTTTAATTAATGATGTTTTAGATATCTCAAAAGTTCAATCACAGAACTTTAAGCTGGTCCATTTCCCTTTTAATCTAAAAGAGGTGCTCACTTCAAATATCAAATCCTATGAAATGCAGGCCAAGTTAAAAGGTATTGATTTCACTTGTGCCTTTGACAAAAAAATTCATTATAACTTGAAGGGAGACTCCTTGAGGATGTCTCAAATCGTGAATAATCTTTTGAGTAATGCCATTAAATTCACGAAAGAAGGTTTTGTGTCAATTTCTGTTCAACATGATAGCAGTACAAAAGATTTTCAAAACATTATGATTATTGTTGAAGATTCGGGCATAGGTATTGGGGAAGCCAAACTTGAAAAAATATTTGAAGGTTTTCATCAAGAAGATGATTCTATTGTGAGAAAATACGGAGGGACAGGATTGGGGCTAATGATCACTAAAGAAATCGTAGATCAAATGAAAGGTGAAATTATCGTTGACAGTAAAAAGGGGAAAGGGTCAAAATTTACGATTTTATTAAGCTTTAAGAAGTCAAATCAAAATTTAGATCAAAATGAAATTTCCCGAGATGTATCCCTCAATGGTTTAAATATACTTGTTGCAGAAGATAATGAAGTGAATAGTTTTTATTTAAAAACAATATTAGAACAAGATGGGTGTATAGTAAGTTTGGCTAAAAACGGACAAGAAGTCATTGAGTTTTGCAAAAAACAGGAATTTGATTTGATTTTAATGGACATTCAGATGCCGATCTTGGATGGTATATCGGCAACTCAAATCATCCGTAAAGAATTGAAAATCAATACACCGATAATTGCTCAAACAGCAAATACCGTTCAAAAAGATATTGACGCATGTTATGAGGCTGGCGTATTAGATTACATATCTAAGCCATTTACAATTAGTGAGTTAAATAGAAAGATTGCCTTCAATCTAGACCTCGGGTTGAAAAACAAAAAGACAAAATTAAAAGATAGAGCACCTCAATCATTGCATTCAAGTGTTTTGAGTTTGGTAAATGGAAATAAAGAGTTTGCTAGTAAAATACTTCAAGTTTTTAGTGAAGACACCCCTAAGAATATAAAATCCTTAAAAAAAGCTTTTTCAGCTAAAGATGAAATTCAAATCAACAAAATTGGACATAAAATAAAATCTTCTTTTCGTATGTTTAAGCTAAAGGTACCTTTCGAATATAGTCTTTGGATTGAAAACTTTTCTAGTGAAAAGCATTCCTGGGAAGAACTCGACGAATATGTCTCTTTGTTGGATAAAGAATGTTCTAAATACCTCAAAGAATCTCGATAATGGGGTTGTCATTTTGTTTTTTTAATATAGTCCTGTTTTATATTGATGAATTAAAAGATGTTTGATATCTTTAGTTCCAATCTATGAAAAGCTTCGATAATATAAAACTCAGTTTAATCGTTTGCTGTATTGCCTTGTTTTTTATATCTGCCAATGGGTATTCACAAGTGCTGGTTAATGCTGATGTCCAAATTAATGGTTTTAGGCATGATTGGGATTGCGGTAATGACGTTGGAGGTTTTAACAGCTTTCCAGATCCCAGATATAAAGTTTGGGTAGGGTATAATGCAGGTAATTTTCAAAATGTAAATTCAGGCCCAGGTCTTTATGGGGGATGCGGCAATACTTATGGTGGCGATGCTGTGTTTTGTTCTACATGGAATCCGGGATTAATAAATGCAGCTTCCTTTAATGCACAGCAAATCAATGAAATAAACATTGATATGGAAAGTTGGGAAGATGATGGTTGCGGAAGCAATTGCGATGCAGATATCTGTTTTTTTAATAGTGATGATACCCGTTGTGGTCGATTACGAATAGGTGATGTTGATTTTTGGAATGAGCCGCCATGTCAAAACAATCTTTATAATGGTGATTTCACATCTGGCTCATTTCTTTCTATGCACAATCGTTGTTCAGATCAAAATGGAGCAGGTTACGGTGTAGATCAACTAATTATAAACTGGAGCTTTGCATCTTCACCATCAATAATAACACAGCCCTTTCCGTTTGATCGTGTTTTATGCCCGGGAGATATAACATCCTTAGAAGCTACCGTTAATACCTGGAATGGGTGGAGCTTAGGACAGTTGGTTCAATGGCAAATGAGCAGCAATACAGATTGTAATACTGCTTCTAATTGGACAGATATACCAGGAGCAAATTTACTTTCGTATACACCTAATGAAATACCTGGAACGCGTCTCTACCGTTGTGTAATCTCTAGTAATTGTACAGATATAAATACGCAACAAGTTATTTCTGAGTGTGTAAGAGTCACGTACCACCCTTACGCTGCTCCAATTATAAGTCCTTCATGTGGTACTACAATTGTACCAGATGTACCCATTCAGTTTTGTACCACTCTCCCTCCAAATCAAGATGCAAGTGTCGCGATTTCAGCATACACGTGGTCGGTAACCCCATCATCAGGAGTAACCATATCAAATACCACGTCAACTTGTACAGATATCACCTTTACAGATCAAGGTGGTTATACGGTTTCATTAACATATACCGATGTTTGCCCTGAGATAGATGCGGTAGCTACTTGTATCACCACAATAACTCCTCCGGCATGTGATATGATTTATGTTGACGCCATAAATGGTGATAATAATTTTTTAGGCTTCCCTAATGAACCTGTTGCAAATATATGGAGAGCAATGCAGCTGGTTGGTGGTGATCGTGTTAATATTAGAATGACAGGGGGTAGCTATTCAGAGCCTAACGTCATATATCTCTATGACAACACTTTTATCGATGGTTCATGGCAGAACAACAGTGGCTTGTGGACAAAATCAAGTGCTGAATCAACAATTCTGACATTTTCTGGTGAGGAGGTCTTGAACAATGCGGTTACCCATCTAATTGGATTTAAGTCTGAAAATATTTCAGGATGGACACTACAAGATCTTGATATTATAACCGTTAACGCTACAGGTAACTCAAATGATGGGCGCGGAAAGTCCAATTATGGTTTATTAATAGACAATTCATCCTCCTACGAGGTCAATAGATGCACCTTCAATATTGGTGCTGCGACAAATGGATTAAATGGTTCTACAGGAGCATCAGGAATTAACGGAGCTATTGGTGCTACTGGCTTGACCGGCCATTGTGACAACAACACCACAAATCGAGTAGGGGGCAATGGTGCTGGATTTGTCGGTACTGGAATTATGCAAGGTGGTGCCGAAGGAAATGGAGGAATGGGATCGGATTGGAATTCTAATAATAACCAGGATGGGAATAATGGAAACAATGGTGGTGGTGGAGCTGCTGGCGGATTTAGTTTTGGAAGTCAAGGAGTTAACGGTGGTTGTGGGTCTAGTTCTAATCGAGATGGTAGAAAAGACGACCTCAGAATTAACACAACCTTTTCCATTTATTGGATAATCCATTACAATTGTAGTCGGGTTTGGAACACTGGTAGATGGATTAGAAAACACGCCGTCTACTACCATGTGGGTT
>CAJQPH010000037.1 GCA_905480165.1 uncultured Flavobacteriales bacterium | reverse complement strand
AAATAAATCAAAAAACAAAAAGGTTGTAGTTAAATACGAAGTTTATGCTTTTGAACTTTCGGTGCGCACTTCATTTTTGGATTTAACGCATGGTTATGTTAGTGGAAGTGGCGTATTCATTGTTTATACTCAAATAAAATTTGGGTTTGAATCTATTGGTCATTGTGAATTCAATAGAATATAAAATTTCGTCACGTGAAATTAATAAATCTATTTCATCTCCCTTGTCAAGGCTTTTCATTACACTTTCAACATCAGCCTTTGAAACTCTATAACCATTGCATCCAATTATTTCATCATTGACACTGAGACCCGCATCTTCAGCAGCCGAATTTGATCGAATTGATTTGATTATTGTTTTTCCTCCGGAGTTAGCAAGGCCAGCACCAAAATCAGGATATGTTGAACTCACGTCTTGTACATCAACTCCAACTTGACCGAAAACATCCTCATATGGTGGAATTTCTGTACCATATATATATTTTGCATAAAAGTCGTCTAAATTATCCCCTACAAATGTCTCCAGTTCTTTTTTAAATTCATCAGAAGTGAACCCTCTATTTTTCTGTTCATAGAATTTGGAATAAAGACGCTGTAAAAAATCATCAAGGCACTTTTTTCCTTTGTTATTTTCTATGATCATTACATCCAAAAGAGCGGCAATTATTGACCCTCTAGAATAATAAGACATACTGGTATTTGAGCTGTTTTCATTTGGCCTGTATGCTTTAACCCATGCATCGAAGCTAGCATGTGCTAATGGCTGTACTCTTGAACCGACAGAACCTTCAACATAGTTTATGGCGCTTTCTACTTTTCCCAACATCTGATTTTGAGAATAATATCCTGCTCTTAGCAATATCAGCTCATCATAATAGGAAGTAAAACCCTCCATAACCCATAACATATCTGTATAATTCTCTTGATTATAATCAAATGGTCCAAGCTCAATTGGACGAATTCGTTTTACATTCCAAAGATGAAAATACTCGTGAGCCACAAGGCTTAAAAACTTGATGTAATTCGATCCACTGTAGGTCCACCTATTGACACTAAGGGTGGTAGAGTTTTTGTGTTCTAGACCTCCCTGACCATTAACCACATTATGAATGATAAATAAATACTCCTTATTTGGATTTTGACCGAAAACCTTGGTTTCTTCTTCAATAATTTTGGCCATGTCAGTACGCAATTCATCAATCAAATAATTGCCGTCACCATAAATAGCAACTGTATGTTTAACGCCGGCTGCATTAAAATCAAAAACCAACTGATTACCAATTTCAATCGGACAGTCGACCAAGTGATCATAATCTGTATACGAGAATTCAAATTTTGTCTTTGCTTTTGGCAAAGCTGTTGAAACTGTTGAAAAACCTTCAAAAGGTATTATTTTTAATTCGCCACTGACATCTAAATGACCTTCAACAAACATGAATACGCCACTTCCACTAACATAACCATGCGTTAAATCCAAAAATGAAGTGCGCACCGAAAGTTCAAAAGCATAAACTTCGTATTTAACTATAACCTTTTTGTTTTTTGATTTATTTATGGTCCAACTGTTCTTTCTTTGCTTTTTAATTTCAAGTGGATTCCCATTTTCATCGAATGCTTTTACCATATTGATATTCTTTGAGAATTCTCTAACCAAATATGATCCTGGAGCCCAGACGGGAAGAGAAATATCAATTTCTTTTTCATTAAAGTCTTCTAATTCCATCTCCACATGGAAATAATGATTTTGAGGTTTAGGCATTGAAAGCTTATAGCTAACAGATTGAGCTTGAAGCAAGCTGCTGAAAATTAAAATAAGAAGTGATAAGATGAATTTCATTTTACGAAAATTGTTATTTGTCATCAATTAGACATGTTCAGGTGAATTATTAACATCATTTGTGCCACACTTAAATTGTATCAAAATTAAATGAGCATTTATGATAGGATAAAGATAATCGACTTTGTGAAAATGAACAATCTACTCAAATGATTTAATAAATTCTTTGTAACAGAAAGTAACGGTTGATCAATTCTTCGTTTAAAAAACATGAAAAACCAATTCTTTGTATTGTTGATTCTATTGTCAAGTTGCAATTCCAATGATAAAATTAGGAGTCAAATTGAAAATAAAAATCAAACAAAAACAATCGTGAATTACGATACGATTCAATTTACAAATGGTTTTGATTTTCCTGTAGGAGAATTAAATGCCAACGGTTACTACAACGCTCAAAAATTTAAAGAGAACAATCATCTAGGAGATGATTGGAATGGAACAGGTGGCGGAAATACGGATTTAGGAGACCCTATTCATGCCATTGCCGACGGGTATGTTTCTTTTTCAGAAAATGTAAATGGTGGTTGGGGAAATGTGATCAGAATCATTCACTTTATTGATTCAAATAAACAGGTAGAATCGCTATATGCGCATTGTGATAAACGCCTCATTTCAGCAGGAGAATTTGTTAAAAAAGGAACACAGATTGGTACTATAGGAACCAATAATGGTCAATATTTGGCACACCTTCACTTTGAGATAAGGAATATTGTGAACCTACCGATTGGCGGCGGGTATTCTTCGGATACGGAAGGCTATCTTGATCCGACAGAATTTATAAATAGAAATAGATGAGTCTAGATTTACAAAAAAAGATTCATAAAGATCTATTCCTGAAAAAATACGCGAGACTTAGACCTGAAATGATATGCCATATTCCCCACCAACCCGCAACAATTACCATTCCTCCCATACCGGAAAAAGACGAAAAAATCAGCGCTAACCCCAAACCAGAATTTTGAATTCCTGTCTCGATAGCGAGAGTTTTCTGGTCTTTAGAGGGAAGTTTAAATAATCTTGCTAGGCCAAATCCTGTAAATATTCCTATGGCATTGTGGGCAAACACAACAAAAATGACCAGGTGAATGTATTTCAAAAACAAATCCATGTTTGTGATAAAAGCAAATACGATAATCAAACCAAAAATAATCATGGATCCGTAATGAGTAAATTTATTTAGTAAATCAGCGATTTTAGGCTTGTAATACCTCACAGTCATTCCCATTACTAAAGGGATCAATAAAATCATACCTAGGATTTCCAACATGTCAA
>CAJQPH010000036.1 GCA_905480165.1 uncultured Flavobacteriales bacterium | reverse complement strand
AAATTTATGTTTTGGAGGAAGATAAACAAAAGGCAATTGACCTCATAGAAAATCATGAAGACACTCCTGACGCGTAGTATCAGCGGAATCCTTTTTGTTTCGCTTGTTGTTCTTTGTCTTCTTGGAGATAAAGGATTATTAATCGCTCTATTTGGCTTAATTTCAGGTATTGGTCTCTACGAGTTTCATCTTTTATATTCTTCAAAAGAGAGGTTTAATTATCCTGTGTTGGTTAGCTCTCTTGCAGGTGTAATTGGTTTTATCGTTTTAATGTATCCGTGGTTTAATTTGTTAGAGACTGGTAATAATCGATTTTTACATTCTGGCATTCACCTTCTCATTCTCATTATTATTATTGGATTTTTCCAATTTATTTATAGCTCAAAACAATTTGCATCAAATACCTTAATTATCGTCAAGGGTATAATTTACATTGTATTTCCCTTGTTTTTAGGTGCGGTGATACATTTCGAAGACAAGAGCAGTTTCCCCATACTCCTAGGTCTTTTTCTATTGGTATGGACCAATGACACATTTGCCTACATAAGTGGAAATTTGTTTGGCAAACACAAACTTGTTGAAAGAATTTCTCCGAATAAAACCTGGGAAGGATTTTTCGGCGGATTTTTAATCACAATTTTAGTAGGGTATATTGTGGATATTTACTTTCTCAAAGGTGATTTCTATTGGATGATTGCCGCAATCATAGTGTCTCCAGCTGCGGTTATTGGAGATTTATTTGAATCTTCTTTGAAAAGAAAAAATAAGGTGAAAGATACCGGGAACATCATGCCAGGACATGGCGGAATCCTTGATCGCTTCGATGCTATGTTTTTTGCCATTCCATTTTTCTATATTTGGTATATCTTATTTACTTAGGTAAAAATTAAGTTTTATAAAATGACATTACATAAAGAAGGTATTAAACTTATTTTAGGCGGGCTTTTTCTTGCCGCTTTGAGCATCATCTTAAATGTGCTTTTTCTTTTCGAGAATTTCCCTGTTTTAGCCTCCATTATTGTTGGACTGTCTCTAGTCATTCTCATTCTCATTATACAATTCTTTAGAATTCCAAAAAGAAACAAAAGCTATGAGAAGAATGAAATCGTGTGTCCTGCTGATGGAAAAGTAGTCGTCATAGAAGAAACTGAAGAGACTGAATATTTCAAAGATCGTAGAATTCAAGTTTCCATTTTCATGTCGCCTCTTAATGTTCATGCCAACTATTATCCCATAACAGGGAGATTGGTTTATCAAAAATACCATCCTGGTAAATTCCTGGTAGCATGGCACCCTAAAAGCAGTACCGAAAATGAACGAACAACTATGGTCGTAAAGGATGACTCTGGTCGCGAAGTTTTAATCCGACAAATTGCAGGAGCTGTTGCACGTAGAATATGTTATTATGGAGAAATTGATTCTTCTGTGGAAAAAGGAGAAGAATTGGGTTTTATTAAATTTGGATCAAGGGTCGATTTATTTCTCCCTCTCGATACTAATATTGATGTTAATATCGGAGACAACGTTAAATCCAGATTGTCCAAAATTGGGATCCTTAATTGATTTCGCTATATTTACTAAAAATTATTTAACTATGAAAAAACTATATCTAATACTAGCATTAATCGTATTCAGTGGGTCATATGCCGTAAACACATTTGCTGCAACAAACGATTCTAACATCGAACTGAAAGACGACGACAAAAAGAAAAAGAAAAAAAGAAAGAAGAATAAGAAAAAAAGTTGTGAAGCAAAATCAAAATCTTGTGCTTCAAGCAGTACAAACAAATCTTGTTGTTCAAAAAAAGACAATAACTAGTCTGAAAACATTTGAATTGAAAAGCGCCTTAAGGCGCTTTTTTTTTGTCTCAAAGAAAAAAGTAGCTATAGATTACTATAATTAGTATAGAAAAGAGATTCATAAAAAACCCATAAGCAGCCATCTGCTTAATACTTATTTTTCCTGAAGAAAAAACAATGGCATTTGGAGGCGTGCTGATAGGCATCATAAAAGCACAACTTGCCGCAAGCGTAAGGGGTATACAAAGTGTAAGAACTGACTGCTCCATTCCTAAAGCCAGCATTGCAATTATGGGAACCAAGACAGACACCAATGCTAAATTTGACATGAGCTCAGTAGCAAAAATAGAAATGGATATAATCAATAGCAATAAATAAAAATAATGCCATGAAGAAATGCTGTTCGCACTTTGAAAAACCAGCTCCAAGACATGACTTTTTTCTAGAGAAGATGCCAATGCAATACCCCCCCCAAATAAAACCAAAATGCCCCACGGAATTTTAATGGTATCACTCCATTTCAATAATTTTTCTTCAGTCGTCTTAGAAGGAATGATAAACAACATTATCGCACCTAAAATTGCAACACTTGAATCCTTAAAAATCACACCAGTATAATCAACTATTAGCCCCCTTGTCACCCATAATAAGATCACCAATCCAAATGTGATCAAGACTCTTTTTTGTGGTATCGTCCATTTACTCTGATTCAGGTTGATGACCACCTCATCATTTCTTTGTGACCCAAGTATAATTTGAAAAAAAACATTTAAAATCAAGAAAATAACAAGGCTCACAGGTAAACCAATTTTCATCCATTGCCAAAAACTAATGTGTATATCAAAAGTACTCGATAATGTTCCTGCCATTTGGGTATTTGGAGGAGAACCAACAAGCGTCGCCATCCCCCCTACACTTGCCGCATAGGCAACAGTAAGCATTAACAATAATGAAAACCTGTTAGACGATTCAGACCCTTTTTGAGTTTGAATGATTGACAATGCCATAGGAAGCATCATTAATGTGGTTGCCGTGTTTGATATCCACATACTTAAGATATAAGAGCTCAATCCAAACCCGATGAGAATCTTAGATTTTGTAGAACCCATTATGGATAAAATTCGCGATGCGATCTGATGATGAACTCCCCATTTTTCAAGAGCGAGTGCCAAAATAAATCCTCCGAGAAATAGATAAACATTATTATTGCCATACGCCAAGGCCAATTCAGATGGATCCAACAAACCTAAAGGAGTGCATAAAACCAAAGGGATAAGTGCTGTAACATATATCGGAACAACCTCGAATACCCAGAAAAAAACCATCAAAACAGCCATTGCCATCGACCTGTTTTGCATCGAATTTTCTTCCCAAAAAGCTAAAGAAATAAAAAAAATAAATCCAATAATTCCAGCAATTGTTTTTTTATGCTGAAACAAATGAATCATATTATTTATTGAGTTTATTCAACTTTTCAACAAAATACTGAGCCTTTTCATTGACGTGAACCGTTATTTCTGAGAACTCCTTTTTAGATTTACTCTTGTAGATCTTGCTTAAAACATCATCCTGAAATGTTGCTGCTTCATCTATTAGCTTGTCCGTATCTTTCATTTTTGACTCATCTGTCAACTGCAAGAAGAAGCATTCTTCAACAATATCGAATACCATTTCATTCAGGTGTCTTTTAAAAGTTCTTTTACTTGCCATAATAAATATTTTTTAGCAAAAATAATTAAGAATAAGTAACTACTGTGACTTTTCCCTATTTAATTGTCAACATACATAAGGCCAAATAAATATCTTATTTATAGAAAAGAATTCTCTTAATTTTGCGAACTGTTTTATGAGTTTAGACTATAAATATTCAACCATTCTTAAGATTGCACTACCAATGATGTTTTCTGGTTTTGTACAATCGATTGTATTGATAACAGATGCCTCGTTTATTAGTCGATATTCAACTATTGCATTTGATGCAGTAGGAAATGCCGGTCTCATATACATCACCTTTTATATGCTTATCCTAGGGGTTGGCGATGGTGCTCAAATAGTTATGGCAAGGAGGATTGGAGAGAATAAACACCATATGTTGGGAAGGGTATTTAGTGCCGGACTTGTTTTTCAAATTATTTTTTCTGGCGTCCTGTTTGCTCTCTTGTTCTTTTTTATACCCGATTGGATTAAAGCCTATTCAGTAAATGCTCAAATAGCATCACTTCAGGGAGATTTTATTGGAATTCGTTCTTTGGCAATTTTTCCATCTGGCTTATTTCTAATGATGCAGGCTTATTTCCTTGCAAAAGGAAAAACGTTTCCTGTTTTGATTTCAGCGATATTGACCGCGTCATTAAATATTGTTTTAGATTACGGCTTGATTTTCGGTAATTTTGGATTGCCAGAAATGGGCGTTAAAGGAGCTGCTTTAGCAAGTACCTGTTCAGATGTGCTAGGTATGTTTACTATGCTATGTTTTTTCTTAATTGATAGAGAACATGTTCTCGCTCGATTCAGATTATTTAAAACCAAATCATTATTGAATTTGCTCAAAATATCAAGTCCAATAATGATTCAAGGATGTCTTGCACTCGGCACTTGGACGATATTCTTTATCATGCTCGAGCAAAGAGGTGTTTTTGAGTTGACTGTATCACAAAACATCCGTTCCATTTACTTCCTTGCCTTTGTTCCTGTTTGGGGTTTTGCTGGCACCACTAAAACCTATATTTCACAATATCTCGGTGAAAAGAAAGAAAATGAAATTCCTATTATTCAAAAAAGGATTCAATTGCTTACTACAGGATTTTTAATCTTCTTTTTTCATGGGGCAATATTATATCCAGAAACACTCATTAGCATTATTAATCCAGAAGAGATTTATATCGGCATGAGTGCTGAAATATTGAGGTTGATTTCAGTTTCAATCATTTTATATGGAATAGTTTCTGTTTATTATCAAACCATACTTGGCAGTGGAAACACCATCTATTCCCTCATTATTGAAATCACAACCATAATACTCTATTTATCCGCGTGCTTTCTTTTTATTAAGGTTCTAAATCTTGATATATTTTGGATTTGGACGGTTGAATATATATATTTCGGTACCATTGGAGTGATGTCTTTTATCTATTTGAGAAATTCCAGCTGGAAAACTAAAAAAGTGTAATTATGACAAAAAAGCTCCGTATTGTTTTTATGGGTACCCCAACTTTTGCCGTTACGGTTTTAGACCGAATTGTCAAAAGTGGGCATCAAATCGTTGGTGTTGTTACTGCTCCTGACCGTCCATCTGGTCGGGGACAGCAAATACGGAAAAGTGATGTTAAAATATACGCAGAAGAAAAAGAGTTGAGCATTTTTCAGCCACTGAATTTAAAAGATGATTCATTTATCACTCAAATGAAAGATTTAAATGCAGATGTTTTTATTGTCGTGGCTTTTCGAATGCTCCCCGCAGTTGTATGGAAAATCCCACCTATGGGCACAATAAACCTGCATGCTTCTCTTTTACCAGATTACAGAGGTGCTGCTCCAATTAATTGGGCCATCATGAATGGAGAAAAAACAACAGGTGTGACAACCTTCTTCATTAATGAAGTAATAGATACCGGAGATATCATAAAAAGAAAATCAACTGAAATACACAGTGAGATGACTGCTGGTGATTTACATGATCAACTGATGTCTATTGGTGGCGATTTGATATCCGAAACACTTAAAGAACTGGTTGATGGTAAAACAAATCGGGAAAATCAAATTTTGGATGAATCCTCAACATTAAATGCGGCACCAAAAATATTTAAAAATGATTGTAAAATAGATTGGGCAAACTCGCTTGATGAAGTGTATAATAAAATAAGAGGGCTTTCTCCTTATCCTGGAGCCTGGTGTATTCTAAAGAATAGAGCAAAGAATAAGGATATTTCTTTTAAACTTTATCATACCAGAAAAACGGACATCATCGTCAAGGAAGGCGAAAAAAACAGACTCACTGCGACCGAGGATGGTATTCTTTTCCCTTGCTCAGACTATCACCTACGGGTTATAGATTTTCAAATGGAAGGAAAACGAAGAATGAACTTCAAGGACTTTCTAGCGGGAAATTCAATTGAAGACTTCGTCATTATTCAATGATTTCAAAATCAACTTCATGTTCCCAATTGGCCTTTACCTTAATCGTTTTATTGTAGATGAATCTTTTTTCTGGACCAGAATAATCCTCTGGATTAAAAGCATCCCATCTATCGTTTTTATTCTCGTCTTTTACTACACTCAGTTCGTAGTTTCCTGGTTTCAAATTCGCAAAAGAGACCACTTCTGATTGGACAAAGTCAGTTTGCAATGATACCAATTTATTATTTTGAAACAATTCAATAAACCAGTAGTCTAATTCAGTTTCTACATTCACCTTGATAACACCCAACTCTTCTTCCGCTATTCGCTCAATGATCATGTTTAATTTATCATTTACCATTCCATTTGCCGTAGAAACAGATGCTGAATCAAGGTTAATAATGGCCTTGGTAAAAGATTGATTCTTGAAATCTATTGTAACTTGATTCAAATTAAAGCTGATTTGACTAGAATCAAATTCAATCACGCTACTGTCGTTAAGATTTACCATGCTAAACTTACGGTTTAATGAATAAATTGGAGCTTCAAAGTTAAGCTCGATGCAACAAGAATCTGGAAATAGCTCTAGCTTTTTTATGGGATTTATTAAACTTAAAGAGCTCAGGTCCTCTTCATTTCTAACCTTTTTATTAAGCGTGTCAATATTTATTTCAATAGATTCCACATATTCAGGAAGGATATACCTTCGGGTGTTTTCTTCGAAATTATAGCTATCCAATACATCCAAATCAAGGTCTTTAAATTTTAGAGAGTCAAAAGAAACCCAATTCGGAATGCTGAGCTCCAAGATATATGGCGTAACAAACTTCGAATCTATATTTAACAATACTACTTTTGGTGTGGTGATAGATAAATTTAATGTATCAGAAAAAGTTGAGTCCAAATAAATGGGGGTTTTACTAGCAAATTGAATTTCATCTCTATCCCTTACTCTATTTTTATTTTCATCTAAAAAAGCCGCATAATAAAAAGTTCCTTCTTTTAATGCTCTTAATCTTGAATAACCTTGATCATCAGATTTTGAAAAATAAGTGGGCTCAATCTGAGTCAAAGAATCATATAATGCGATTAAAACATTTTTATTTGGTTTTCCTAAATACCCATCTGAAACGATAAAAGAAGCTTGATTTTTATCTATTTCTGGGCCCGTTGAAAAAGCGATTTGAATTAAGGAATCATTACCTTCAGTAATGTCCTTAATTGCACCATTTAAATATAAAGAATAGGTCGTGTTTTCTTTTAGCTTTTCTTGGAAATCAATTTGAAGTGTTTTTCCTTTTAGAAGGTACTCATAGTCAACATTTGCAGGTAATAGAATGATGTTTTCCGCTGGATTTTGCAACTTAACAAACTCATCAAATTCAATCGTCATCTGCTCTACTACAGCATTAAGCTGCCCATTTGAAGGATTGCAAAATTCGATTCTTGGAGCCATCACATCCTTAGCACCACCTGAAATGCTTCCAACTTGAGCACAAGCAGATGTAAGAAGTATAATAATTAAATAACGGAAAGTAAGCATTCACATAATTTTTCAAGCCATTGTTTATCTACTTCATCAAAACAATCCAATTCATTACTATCAATATCTAAAACGCCAATAACCTCTCCATCGTATATGAGAGGAATTACTATTTCACTTTTTGAGGCCGCATTACATGCAATATGACCGGGAAAATCATGCACATCGGCTACAACTATCGAACGTTGATCAGACCAAGCTGTTCCACAAACCCCTTTCCCTTTGGATATCCTAGTGCATGCTACAGGTCCTTGAAAAGGTCCTAAAACCAATTCATTAGATTCGATGATGTAAAAGCCAACCCAGAAGAAATCAAAATTTGATTTAAGGAGAGCTGCGAAATTGGCCATATTGGAAATTCTATTGTCATTTCTTGAAAGAAGACTCTCCATTTGAACATAAACAGATTCATATAATTTTGCTTTATCCTCCCTAATAGTCATCGTTTCTGAACTAATCATTTCTTAAATACAAAATTGTCTTTTTTACACGTATAAAACAACAGGATGCGCGGATTTAAATAGTATCCTACAATTAAAGATTAGTACCTTAACGTATAAAGAAAAAATAATACTTTTATTCTATTCAAAATCAATTCAAAAATATTATTTGATGCCTAGAGAAATTATTGTACTCGATATAGAAACCACAGGATTGAATCCTAAAGAAGACCTGATTTTAGAATTAGGCATGGTCAAATTAAGTCTAGAAACAGGTGAAATCACAGTTCTATTCGATCAAGTATTTAAAGATCCAAAACTAACCGCAAAGCACAGAAAAGCTTGGATCTTCGAGAATGGTTTTATGCAGATTGAGGAGATTAGAAATGCATTACCTATATCCGAGTACTTTGATGAAATCCAGTCATTACTTGATCCATTTAAAGGTCAAATTACAGCATGGAATAGAGATTTTGACAGTGCATTTCTTTTAAAATATGGATTTGATTTAGGCCCGCAAATCAAATGTCCAATGAAAGAAAGTGTTGATTACTTTAAAATTGAAGGGAATTATGGCTACAAGTGGCCAAAAGCCCAAGAAGCCTGGGATATTCTATTTCCAGATACGCCAAAAGTCGAGGAACACAGGGGACTTGATGATTCAAAAATGGAGGCGGCTATTATCTATGAGTTATACAATAAAGGTCATTATATAATGTAATCTGGTTTTCTGTTATCAATCAAAATTAATTTTAGTTGATTTTTTTTAAACGTTGATCATTTATCTGTAGCGGAAAATTTCCCTTTTGTAGGCAAAAACCTACCCACTGATTTTTGATACCTCCTGTAATCAGGATACTTTTCTGCGGATATCGACTCCGAAAAATCAGAACTACCTTTAAACAATAGCACCAATAAAAGACCTCCTGTAATGGTCCAGTTGATCCAATAGCCTGTTGCGATAACAGAATAAAAATAAAAGACAATCCAAATTGCTTGCTCTGCCATGTAGTTGGGATGACGTATATAGGCCCATAAACCTGTGTGGACAAAACCTATTTTATAGAAAGGTTCCTCTTTCCCCTTTTTAAGTTGGGCATATTTTGAAGACTGATAATCATATTGCTGCTGATCAGCCAAGTATTCGATAAATATCAGCCCAAGAAGAATAATCGCTAAAAAAAGATCAAAAAGACCTAAGTCGGAATGATTCCCCAAGACCCTTAATGCAGGTAAAGTTGTCAATAAGACCAATCCCATTTGATAAAATGAAATAAAAAATAAATTAAATAATATCCATTTCCATTTTTGCTCAAATCCAGGTTTGGCTCTAAGAATCGACCAACGATAATCTTCTTCTCCAGTCCAAAACTTAATTGAATACCCCCCTCTTCGGGCAAAGTTAAAACTCAACCGGAGTCCCCAAATGGATACCAGGATCGCCATCAAAATTAAACGTGGATTATAGTCGGAATAATGCACCAAAATCCACAAATATGGAATAGGCATAATGCTCCATAGTTTATCCACTTGACTGTAGTTGTCTGTTATTGAACTTACTATAAAACAACAAAAAGAGGCTACTCCATAAACCCACAATAAGGTAACAAGTGCCTCTCCTTGTAGAATTGTAAGGGGGTCATCATAGTAAAAGCAAACTACGGGTACTGTGATCAGCGTAAAGATTAATATTAAAGCTACTTTCCACATATATTTTTATTTATAACGTTATTATTAAAATTGAATTGGTATTGTTCCTTGTTTTCGAAAGTCATAATCACTAAAACAATTGATCTAAGATAATTGATTATAAAAATAACAAGTAGTGTCTATTTTCTTAACATCAATTATTACCAGCACAATAATAGAGATAAATTGTCAAAAATTTAATTTTATATTAAACCAACAAGGTCTAATCAACGTGTTGATTTTAAACAACATAACTCAGTAATTGTCTCGTTTACACTTTAAAATAATTTCATTCTTGAGCGAACCTTTGAATTATTCAAAAAAAAAGGCAACATAATGACTTGTTGAATCGTTTAAGGAACGTGAATTACTCAAAAACTAAAATATCTGCGAAGCAGTCTTTAACTTGGTGCGCGTTTTTTTTCGTTTTTTCATGCCTTCTAACGGCTAATTCTCAAGTAGTATCCCCTTTTGACATTAGATTTCAAACAAATCAAAAAGGTGGTATTCAGATGATATCAAATGTTGCTTTAACCTGCAACGCTTCTAATGGGAATTGCGCCACTTTTCAAAATCAACTGCCACCAAACGGAAATCACAATCAAGATGGGGGCGTGGTGATGGAATATGTTGATATTGACTCAGATCCATCAACGTGGATGTCCTCTAGTGATAGTTTGGCATTACCCTCTTGCAGTGAAGTTTCATTTGCAGGTCTATATTGGAGTGCACGTGTTCAACCGAATACATCGGAATATGTGAATCGAAATCAAGTACGAGTAAAGTTGGGTAATTTCTTTTATCAAACTTTCACTGCAGATGAAACCTTAGATGTTCTCAATATACCAACGAATCCTTCCTTTGGAATGCCTGGTTACTATTGCTATAAAAACATAACCCCTCTCGTACAAGCTTCTGGGGGTAATGCACGATTTACAATTGCCAATATATCTTCTGAAACGGGTGATGAGAATTTATTTGGTGCTTGGACGATTGTTGTGGTTTACAGTAATCAATTGGAATCAATGCGAAACTTGACGGTTTTTGACGGAATGGGTTACGTAAGTGGTCAAAATAACTTAGACATTCCCATATCCGGTTTTTTAACACCAACGTTAGGCCCCGTGAGCTTCGAATTAGGGGTTGTCGCTTATGAAGGTGATAGAAGTATTCAGGGAGACCGGTTTCAGTTTCAAGGCAGCGGTGGATTCCTGGATGTTCCTGACCCCCTGCGAAATCCGTCCGACTTTTTTAATAGTACAATTACAAGTGGTGGAGCACTTACTCCCTTTAGAAATCCGAGCTTCAATAACATGCTAGGATTTGATAATGGCATATTTATTCCTGATAATTCTGCCTTTACTTACATCGGGAATGCAGCAACTAATGCAACCATAAGGGTAGCAACATCACAAGACGCCATTCTTCCTAGAATCATTACTTCGGCGATTGATATTTATGAACCTGACTTAAGAGCTACAGTATTTATTAATGATATAAATGGAGCACCTGCGGAGCCAGGAGACATACTGGAATATACAGTCACAGGAAAGAACATAGGCTCGGATGTATCTTTGGGTACTTATATGGAAACCACGTTGAATATACGTACTGAATACATTCCAAACAGTATTGAATATTTGAATGGTGGTTTTATTGGAGCCAAGACAGATGCGTCTGGTGATGATCAAGCAGAATATGATGCTGCGAGTAGAATTGTTCGAACAAGGATAAATCTAGGTGCCGATGCTATCACAGGTGGAACCATGACTAACTCAGCAACAGGAGCGGACAGTTCATCGGTCAAATTTAGAGTACAAGTGGTTGATGACTGTATCATCTTAGATTGTGACTCAACTCTTGAAAATGAGGCATACATTTATGGGAACGGTCAAATCTCAGGAAATTTGTTTGATAATAATGGTGTTTCTGCCTCATATGATGCCAATGGTTGCCCTTCAGCCACCACAAATGTGGTAACTGTTTTCTCCCCCAATTGTGACGAAATCGAAATTTCACACAACGAGCCACTCTGCGAGGGTGATACCATAACATTCGTAGCCCCTGTTTCTGATTTTGTAACTTACGAATGGCAAGGCCCGAATGGCTTTTCTTCTTCTGAGGCGAATCCTGTAATTCCAGATATCACCGTCGATGATGCAGGGGTTTATTCTCTATTAATTACCCTTAGTGATAGCACATGTGCATACGATTTGCTATTGGATACAGTTGAAATTGAACCAGCTCCTACCTTAATATTGGATTCTTTAGTTAATGTTACTTGTAATGGTTTTGACAACGGAATTATCGCAATCACACCTCAAGGACTTGACCCTATAGACGTTTTTTGGTCCAACTTTTCGACAGATACTATTTTGACCCAACTTCCTCCAGATACTTTTGTTGTTCAGCTCACAGATCAAAATGGTTGTGACCGTTTTTATGAATTCGAAATTACCGAACCCACCGCCTTAACTTCAAATACGGGTATATTAAGTAATTACAATGGTAGTGATGTGTCGTGTTTCGGTGTGAGTGATGGTTCAGTATACGTAAATTATTTTGGAGCCACAGCCCCTTACAACGTAAGTTGGTCACCCGGTTTTCAAACAACAGATACTATTGTAGATTTACCAGCTGGGGAATACATTGCTACAATT
>CAJQPH010000035.1 GCA_905480165.1 uncultured Flavobacteriales bacterium | reverse complement strand
CGAACCTCCGTGCTTTTTGAAAATTTTCTTTTTTACTTCTTTATCTAAGTACATGCTAATATTATTGTAAATGATTATTATGTAGTTCCGTTGAACGGGTGCAAATTTAGGGATACTTTTTTAATATACAATATTTAGTTGCGATTTAAATTAGAATTATCATTCAAAATAATCCGTCGTAATATTCACTAATTATATTATATGCTCATCAAAAATTTAGAAATAAAAAAAATGGTCTCTAGCGATAGAGACCATTTAAAAAAATTAATGAAGAATATTAAACGGACTTAGTTGGAAAGTATGGGTTTTTAAACCAATTCATAAAGGTAGACGCTAATCCAAAAAAGAAAGAATAAATCGCTACTGAAATATACAATCGAACAAGAATTAGAACAACACCAGCATATGCCCAGCATACGCCTATAAAACCTTCCCATGAAAGTGCATCTCCACTTGGGTCAGCAAATTTCCAAGTCTCCCATTCTCCAAATAAAGACATTGCAACTTCTTCAAATCCTATCCAATTCGCGAAATCCATTGTTGCAATTAAAGGCAGTTCGAACATCCATCGAATAACAGGTACATCACCTGCGATTCCCATAACATCCATTGGTAGATCAGCCACCCAGCCTATAGTAAGCGCAAAAGCAGCAAAAAGAGCACTTAAAGCCAAAAGCTGTCCAACTAACTTGATATTGGTAATCACTAAGTCTTTAAATATATATTCCACGATTGAACTATCTGAACCTTCAAGCTTCGCTCCAGCGGATCGAATAACTTGAGACATAGGAAACGCAGCATATAACCATATTAGAGAGCTTAATATTACTCCTATCATGTCCTTTCCGTCACCTAATCCATCATTCCAGAAAGGATCTAGAACATTATAAATTGCTCCAAGAATAAATATCGTGGCAGCGATCTTATATATTAGACCCGTCCATTTGTTTATGTTCCCTTCCGCTTCCTCAACCATTGAATTGAAGTTGTTTCCCGGTAACATGTTACCTACAGTTTTGGGAATATCCAAAACTTGATTAATGTAATTTTCCATAATTAAATAAATTTAGTTTTCATTAAATTAAGTAATTATTAGCCTCTAATGTTAATTCACGATTTTTAGTTATTAACAACACAACTGTGTAAACCTTTTGAAATATAGATGTTTAAAGGATTACTTGCCAATCCATCTCATGTTCGAAATTTTAAATAAATACGACTATTGAAATATAATTGTGTTATCTTTGTTCCGATTATTGGTTCTATGGATTAATAAGGAATCCGATGAAATTTCGGAGCTGTGTCTGCAGCTGTAAGAGCTTTAAAAACGACAAAACACCACTGTTAAATCGGGAAGGTTGATCGTAATTAGCTTGAGCCAGAATACTTGCCATAATCAGAGAGAAGACTTCAGATTAAAGTCGGACTCGGTTTGATTACGTAATCAACCTATCCCTCTTTTTTCATCTTCTATTTATTAATTATTATAAATACAGAAAGAATGAAAAAAACTATTTTTTACTTTCTTGCTTTAACAGCAAGTTTTACAATCCAAGCCCAAGAGTATGTCAACCAGGTTCTTATTCTCAATGAGGGTTATTTTGATTACACCACCAATGAAATCGTTGAACCCGCTTCAATAGGAAGTTACAATCCTGTAACAGAAATGTACACAGAAGTTCTGCAATTGGAAGGAATGCGTTTTGGTTCGGATTTGATTATAGATAACGAAGTCTATTATGTTGCGGCGGACACCAAAATTTTCAAAATCGATTTGAATACACATGAAATCATTTCCAGTGTAGAATGTCAAGGTGTAAGAAATTTAACTATAGTTGGAAATAAACTTATTGCAACCCGCGGTGAATATCTCGTCAATTTTGATTCTTATCTTCATGTATACAATACTGAGGATTTATCTTTTGAATTAGCCTTGGATAATGAATCAGGCCCCCAATGGGCTACTCAGAATATTATATCAGTTGGGAACAAGGCATATTTTGCCATAAACAATGCTTATGAATTTGGAAATGAAAAAGGCATCATAGGAATTTATGATTTAGAAACTCTCGTTTACGAAGAATTGGACCTAGGACCAGATGCAAAAAATCCTGATAATCTCGTTAAATCAGGTGAATTTCTTTATACTGTAAATAATAAAGATTGGTCAGGAGCTTCAATATCAAAGGTAGCCATAGATCTATCTGAAAACGTAACAGTTGATTTGGCAAGTGCATCTACAGGTTGTGGCACTTCTGCCTTGCGAGAGGACAAAATGGTTTATCAAATTTCAATGGAAACTTCATTGAACGAGTTTGACCTCAATATCATGAACAATTCAGGTCCTGTAAACGGTACTTTTATGAATTTTTACGAACTCAAAGAAAATCCGGTCAGCTCTGAATTTTACACGAGTGAAACTGATTACTTTTCTTTTGGCAAAGTTCATATCTATGATGTTCAAAACATTGAAACAGGCGCTTTTGATGTAGGTATAAACCCTGGTACAATTGTTTTTGATGTCCGTTCTTCAGCTGGCATAGTTGAGGGTTTTAGTGAAGTTAAAATCTACCCAAACCCTGTGCAAAATAACTTATTCATTTCAGACGCTATAAATGAAAAAATAATTCGGAATTTGACCGGAGAAGAAATTTATAGGTTTTCGGGAACATCAGTTGAAACAAAGCATCTTACTGCTGGAATGTACTTCATTGAATGTAATAACCAGTCTATTCCATTTGTGAAAAAATAATCACATCAATCATTTATAAAAAGCCCGTTTTAGGGCTTTTTTTTATACCCAAACTTTTGAACCTTCAGAGCAGTTTTTACAAATATCAATTTGATTTCTTGAATTCAAAATAGACTGTCTGAATTCTTGGTATTTATCGGTGTGCCATATGTCTTTGAAAGACTTGTTTTTTAGCGAGCCCAATATGTGACTTGCATCTTTGTCAAAACAACAGGGCACCACTCCCCCGTCCCATGTTAAAACTGAACCCGACCACATTCTCCAGCAATGATTCCCTTGTTTTCCTTTTAGCTTAAACGTACCATCTTTTCTTTTGACGTATCGTGAATACTTGGCATTGTCCGGCATAAGGTGGTTTCCGTTTTTATAGTCATACAACTGGGCCGTTTTTATACGAACTTCATCAATGCCTATTTCTCTTGCCAAGTCGTATACCGCGGGCACTTCATGTTCGTTGGGTTTAACTGCTAAAAATTGAAAAATTAAATGAGGAGTTCTTGAATTTGCTCTTTTTTTTGATTCAACCAGCAACCTACTCGCTTCAATCACCTTTTTAAGTTTACCATTTACTCGATATTGTTCGTATGTTTCTTGTGTCAATCCGTCTATAGAAATAATTAATCGATCCAATCCGGAAGAAACAATTTCATCCGCTTTTTTTTGATCAATAAAATGACCATTTGTCGAAGTTGAGGTATAGATATTTGACTTTTTCGCCTGAGCAATCAACATCAAGAATTGTGGATGTAAAAACGGTTCTCCCTGAAAATAATAATTGATATAGAATACCGAAGACTTAATTTGAGAAAGCATTTTTTCATGAAAATCAATATTAAGCTTGCCTGTTGGACGTGAAAACTGCTTCAAGCCACTGGGACACTCAGGACACCCTAAATTACAAGCCGTAGTAGGTTCGATACTTAATGTACTCGGCATTCCAAAATGGAAATTACGTTTAGTGATTTTAGAAAAATGAAAGCTGAATCTAAGAATAACTACATTCCATAATCGGTATACATTTAGGTGTGAAAAAATACGAAAAGAATCCCTTAACTTTAACATAAGGCGAAATTAACGAATTCAAGTAATATTATTACCTGTGTCTTTTTAGAAAGATTTATATTTATACCAAATTAAAATAATGCAGGTTATACTCAATCATCAACAAGTGCAGCAAAAAATTACAAGATTAGGCCACGAGCTACTTGAAAATTGTTTTGAAGAAGAAGAAATATTTATTGGGGGTATTCAAGGAAATGGATTTGAACTGGCCAGAACCCTCGCAAATATAATTTCTCAAAACTCTGATATTCTAGTGAATGATTTCGAAATTAAAATCAATAAAATAGAGCCTTGGAAAGAACAAGTAAACTTAACTATTGATGAGGATAAGCTAAAAAAAGGATTTATTATACTTGTTGATGACGTAATAAATTCCGGGAAAACCATGCAATATGCATTAGTTAAATTATTAGAACGCCCTACGAAAACAATAAGAACTGTCGTTTTAGTAGACCGAAAACACCGACGTTACCCTGTAAAAGCAGATATTGTTGGTCTCTCGCTATCCACAACCCTAAAGGATAGAGTTGAAGTTGTATTAGGTGCTAGAGATTCAAAAGCATTTTTGGCATGAAAAAAATAACCGAATCAACATCAAACCATGAGGATCTAGACAAAAAGTCAACTGAAGAATTACTTCTCGGGATAAACTCGGAAGATAAAAAAGTGGCATTCGCGGTAGAAAAAGAAATCGATCATATAAAATCATTCATTAATGCCGCATTTACCAAAATGAGTGAGGGGGGACGCTTATTCTATATCGGAGCAGGTACGAGTGGCAGACTTGGAGTTGTCGACGCTAGCGAATGTCCTCCAACATTTGGGGTTGACCATGGTCTCGTTAACGGGATTATTGCAGGTGGTGATCATGCGATTAGAAAAGCGGTTGAATTTGCAGAAGATAGTGATCATTTAGGTTGGGAAGACCTTTGTGAATTTAGTATTACTAAACAAGATGTTATCGTTGGCATTGCCGCATCAGGAACTACACCATACGTTATTGGCGCAATAAAAAAAGCAGAAGAGATGGGGCTTATCACCGCAGGTATTTCCTGTAACCCAGATTCGCCACTAACAAAAGCCACTAAATTTCCAATAACTCCTATGGTTGGTCCTGAATTTGTTACAGGGTCCACTAGAATGAAATCAGGCACTGCTCAAAAAATGGTTCTAAACATGATATCAACCTGTTTAATGATTAAATTAGGACATGTTAAAGGCAACAGAATGGTCGATATGCAGCTAAGTAATAATAAGTTATTGATTCGAGGCACAGAAATGATTTGCGATTCATTGGGTGTCTCTGAATTTGAGGGTAAAGCACTATTACTTAAACATGGATCAGTAAGAAAAGCAATAAATGCATACAATGGATAAAAACAAATTCAATCCTAATCAATCGATAACTGCTAACGGAAATATTTTCGGTTTTCCTTTTAATGAGGAAAATGCGGACTTGATCATTGTTCCCGTTCCTTGGGATGCCACTACCTCTTACGGTAAAGGTTCACACCTTGGACCTCAGGCCATCCTTAAAGCTTCAACTCAATTGAATTTTTTTCATCATGAACTTGATAAAGCACATGAAACAAAAATCTTCATGACTCAGGTGTCTTCCGAATGGAAAAAAATAAACAATCAAAATGCTGAAAAAAGTTCAGAATACGTAAGGTATCTGGAAAAAGAAGGAGAGGAAAAAGCCATTGGATACTTTAAAGATGAAATAGAAAACATCAACCATGTCCACCAAGTTTTAACAGAAAACTTGAAAGAAAGATGCTCAAGTCTTCTTGAACAAAACAAATTGGTTGGAATTCTTGGTGGAGAACAATCCGTTGCATTGGGTTTAATTCAAGCACTTAATGACCGATATGATGATTTCGGGGTATTACATGTAGATGCTCATGCAGATCTAAAAGTTGAATATTTAGGATTCGAGCAGTCTCACGCAAGTATAATGAGAAATGTATTAAATACCTGTGCAAACATGTCAAGGCTCATTCAGGTTGGCGTTAGAGAATTATCAGAAGTAGAATTCGAGTTTTCAAAGGAAGAAGATCGAGTAAGTACATACTTTGATTGGGCCATCAAAAAAGATATTTTAAATGGTAAATCTTGGCTTGAAATTATTAGAGAGATCATCGACGAAATGCCAAAAAATATATACATATCTTTTGATATTGACGGACTGAAACCTTATTTGTGTCCAAATACAGGAATGCCTGCTGATGGAGGATTTGAATTAAATGAAATTCAGCTTTTATTTTCGGAAATAATTAGTGCTGGCAAAAATATTATTGGATTTGACCTGTGTGAAGTTTGTCCCAGCCATGAAAATAATATCGATGCTTATTTTGGAGCACAAGCCTTGTGGGAACTTATATGCTACACTGAAAAATCTCGAAGAAATACTGAAGAATGATAACGAGTAGAATCTTAAAAAAGGCAACGTACATTCTGCTTCTTGTGGGTGCTTTATTTTGCCTTTTTAAAATTTTTAACTGGGAAATATATCCGTGGATTCAGTTGTTATTTTGTTTTAGTCTTCCTGTTTTCTCATTGCTGCTTTCGGAGATGGTTAAGTCATTAAAACCTGAGATAAAATCTGTTATAATTATTTCTGCTATTTCTCAACTCGCATTAGCTATTATTGTGTTTACAGATAACACCCTTGTTTTGCCCTATTGGAGGATGGTTTTCTTTCCTAGTTTATTCATAATTTTGATCATTACGTATTCTATCTCATTAAGAAAAGAGTTAAAATATCATCGCCTGTTTAAAATAATAACAGCCACGCTTTTAATTGGGCTTTCACTCAGATTCATATATCATCACTCTTTTATTGATTATGCAATGGAAACCCTGTTTTTGATATTTATCATCTTGATTTTTAGAGCAAAGAGCAATAATCACGAAATGAATGCATCATCGAATTCTTAGACTAATTTAAGATTCTCCCGAATCCAAAAAGTCTTTTCTTCCAATATTCAGAAGCATCTATATCGACAACAGATATTCCTTTAGATGAAGAAGAGTGAATCATTTTTTTTGATTCGCCCAGATTGTTCACAAGAATCCCAACATGAGTTATTCCATCCCCTTCTGAAAAGAAAACCAAATCTCCCATATAGGCCCTTTTCTTATTGATTTTCTTAGAATAATTATATTGGTCTTTGGAGACTCTTGGTAGCTCAATTCCCTTAAACATGAAAACGTGTTTCGTATACCCGCTGCAATCAAATCCATTTTCATCAGTCCCCCCCCATTTATATGGAATCCCAATGTACTCGTAGGCATAATGAATTATACTGGTTCTTTGCTCTCCACTTAACCCTTCCGGGATCAACCCTTCCTCATCTCTGAATTCTTCTTTAGGAACTTCGATCTCATATTTACGAAAAACCGTAATAATCCAGTTGTCTATATAACTTTTTTCTTTCTCACTAACTGAACTGGAATTTTTAGCCAACCAAACATCAAAAAGAACTTCCATATTGGAAAGCTCATTGGAATGTGAATTCATTATTAAAAGCCATTGGTCACTATTAATTACTTTATTCATTAAATCAATGTTTTCATGAATATCCTCATGATTTCGCCTTAGCCAAGATTGATTCTGCATCAATTGAAAAGAACTCATTGCTTTATAATACAAGGGTAATACAGACGAATTGAACTGTGGGGTTTTTAAGAGTTTAGAAGACTTTCGATAGACCAATTTAAAATGACCCTGGTCATAATATTGCTCCAATCGATCCATCTTTTTACTTTGCCCAAAAGCAAATGTTATGCTCAAAAAAGAGATTAAGCAAAAAGACAAAAAAGATCTAATTTGTGTACTGCTTCCCATTTTCTAAAACAATAAAAGAATTGTTAAACATTTTGACCAATACTCGATTTCCGAATATTTCAAATTGTGAATCTGCTAAATTTGTGAGTTCATAAATTTCATTATCTACAAATGCATTCACTCCTCCCAGTATGTTTTGATAAACAAGAACATCATTTTTAATTTTAAATTGAGTCGGTGTAAAGTTTTCAATTTGTGTTTTTTCTCCATTGCAATAGGTAAAGAAATATGAACTCTCAGACCAAACAACTATGTCATCCTTCACATCCCAAAAGTCAGCAGAGAAATTAGACAATTGGAATTTGTCTCCATTTTCATAATACCAAAGATTACCTCCCAAGTCCTCGTAAACAATGAAATTTCTACCAGATTTATATTTAGGCATTGTCAATTGTTCAACATCGTAAAACATACCATTATCGAAAACAACAAATGTTTGTGTGGTTGGATCATTAAAGCACATGATATCAGTACCCATTTTAAAAGATGGACTAAGCCGATTATTCCATACGTCTATATCATAGATGTTTCCATTCCAAAACGTCTTGTACATATCACCATTATCTTTAAATACGACCACGTTTTCACCAACAAACACCGAGTTTATATTCCATTCTCTCAGATACGTTGTGAGCATGTAAGAAGAATCATTCCAATAAACATTTAAAGTATTAAAACGTGTATCATCAAAAACAATTATACTGTCTTTGACTATATAGTCTTGGGCAAAATAGGTAAGAGTTGATAGTTTTCCTTGATCCCACATGTTTAAAGTTGGTCCTATTTTATATCCAAGCAAATGATCGGAAACTTGATAATCAACATTCAGATTTGTGATATCGTTACGTTTAGTTCCATCATATAATCTAAGATTTCCACGGGTGTCAATATATGCAACCAATTCATCTCCAGACTTGTAGTCTTTTATCGGTTGAACTTCTATATTTCGAAAAAAGCCATTTTGATATGACAAAAAGAAATTATTAAAATCGATTACTGGAATAACCCCTTGTCCGAAAGAAGAAAGGCTTGCAAATAAAAAAAGAAGGAATGTATATCTCACGAAACAAATTTATCAAAATTCAGACCAAATAATGAAGGTGTTTATCATTATATGAGAAATGATTTTCCATTAAATTATTAAATAAACTAAAAAGTACCTTATTTTTGGTATTCCAAAAATTAAATATGAAAAAAATAATTTCAATTGCTTCAATGTTTTGCTTTGTTCTTGTTCTAAATGCACAGGAAAAAATTCAATATATTGAATATGATTTACCAAATGGCATTCATGTTATACTTCATCAAGATAGTGCAACACCTATAGTTGCTGTTTCGGTATTGTACCATGTTGGTTCAAAAAATGAAAATGAAAATCGAACAGGTTTTGCTCACTTTTTCGAACACCTTCTTTTCGAAGGTTCCGAAAATATTGAACGAGGAGAATACGATGAGCTTGTTGAGAGCAATGGTGGAACTTTAAATGCAAATACCTCCCAGGACAGAACTTTTTATTTTGAAATTCTACCCTCAAATCAATTAGAGCTTGGTTTATGGTTAGAAAGTGAAAGAATGCTTCACGCCAAAGTAAACAACAAAGGAATAGAAACTCAACGGAGTGTTGTGAAAGAAGAAAAAAGACAGAGGGTCGACAACCAACCATACGCTTCTTTTATTACAGAAATGTTTTTGAGGTCTTTTCCTAATCATCCCTATAATTGGGTGCCCATTGGCTCAATGGAGCACTTGGATGCGGCTCAAGAAGAAGACTATGTGAATTTCTATAAAACATTCTATGTGCCTTCAAATGCGACTTTGTCAATCGCTGGAGATTTAGATATTGAACAAACAAAAAAATGGATTGACAAATATTTCGCAAGCATGCCTAAAGGACAAGCAATTAATTTATATCGCGACTACTTGGCATATGACAATACTACCTTTCAAACAAAATATGGAGTTGAGAAGAACGTATTCGATGAAGACCTATTTTTTGAGTCTACCGATAAAAAAGCAATTGCAAAAATTAATGAATTCAGCAATATACCAACCCTAGTAAAACGCACACAAAAGGACAGTGAACCAATTGATGGGATTATAAAAGATGTTGTTTATGACAACATACAATTACCGGCCCTATTTATGGGGTATAAATTCCCAGAACAAACAAATGCCGATTCATATGCATTGGAAATGATGAATCAGGTATTGTCAGGTGGTACTAGTTCTAGAATAAATAAAGCAGTTGTTGAGAAAAAACAAATGGCAACTTTTGCCTTTTCTTTTAATTATGCATTGGAAGACTCGGGATTGGGAATATTTGCTGCAATCGCGAGTAAAGATGTTGAATTAGATGATATTCAAGGTGAATTTGACATGCAAATTGATAAGATTAAAAACGAATTAATTAGCGATGAAGAATTTCAAAAAATTCGAACAAGTATTGAGGCCAATATTGTTGGAATGAACAGCACAGTGGCTGGGATCGCTGAAAATCTAGCGAATAATCATGTTTACTTTGGTTCGGCAGAAATGACAAATACATTTTTAAACAAGTATTTAAGCGTCACTAAAGAGGACATACAGCGCGTTGCTCAAAAATACCTTACACAGGATCGTCGTGTTATTTTACATTATCTACCAAAAGAAGAAAAATAATAAGCTATTATGAAAAATATTAAATATTCCCTATTCGTTATCTTAATTCCATTCATAGGATGGAATCAAGTTGATCGTTCAATAATTCCTGCAGCAGGAGAGGCAAAAGAAATCAAATTAAAAGATTCAGAAGTTTTTACCACATCGAATGGAATAACTGTAATTCTATCAGAAAACCACAAGATTCCTAGAGTATCAATCAATTATATTTCAGGAGCAGATCCTAGAATCGAAGGTGATAAATCAGGTCTATCTTCAATGGCAGGAGAACTCATTATGTCTGGAACTGCCAGTTTAACAAAAGATGAACTTGACAATAAAATAGATTTCATTGGTGCAAATTTAAGTGCCAGCGAAAATTCAATTCGACTGAGCTGTCTTACCAAACACTTTTCTACTGGATTATCCCTTATGGAAGATGTGGCGAAAAACGCAAGTTTTCCTAAAGACGAAGTAAATCGAATTAAAAAACAAGCAGAATCAAACCTTTCAGCAACTAAATCGAGTGCTGATGAAATGGCAAATAATGCTGTCGTAAAAGTGAATTTTGCCGGACATCCATACGGTAATGTGATGACAGAAGCTTCATTAGCAAATATTTCTCGTGACGACCTTATTGCATATTACCAAAGCACTTTCACACCTCAAGAAAGTTATATTGTAATTGTGGGAGATATTAATAGAGAATCCGCAGAGAATTTGGTCAATAAGCATTTTGGATCTTGGGAAGGAAAAAAACCCTTTAAGAAAAAATATCCATCTACAAATAGAAATACAGGTGGAAATAAAGTCTATTTTGTGGACAAACCTGGCGCAGTACAATCCGTGATTTATATTACATTTCCTGTTGACATGGATTTGAGTAGCTCTGATCAAATAGAAACGAAGCTTCTTTTTAATATCCTTGGAGGTGGGGGTTTTGGAAATAGATTGATGCAAAACCTGAGAGAAGACAAAGCTTATACTTATGGCTGTTATTCAAGACTCTCTTTAACTGACAATGGGTCATGGCTATCTGCTGGCGGTAATTTCAGAAATGCGGTTACTGACTCTGCCATTACAGAAATCATGTATGAACTTAAAAACATTGCTACCAATATGGTTAGTGATAAAGAGTTGAGCATGACAAAAGCTTCCTCTTCAGGAAGATTTGCAAGATCACTTGAACAACCTTCGACTATTGCAAGGTTTGCTTTAAACAGCATCAAGTACAATTTAGATAAAGATTACTATCAGAAGTATCTTCAAAAACTCAATGGTATGAGTAAAGAAATGGTTTTGGATGTTGCTCAAAAGCACATTCCTTTTGAAAACTGTAATATCGTTGTTGTTGGTAATTCAGAGATTATTGACAAGCTACTTCCCTTTGATGGTGATAACAATATCGAACTGTTAGACCCTTATGGCAATCCAAAAGAAAGAATGCGCCCAAGCGATTTAACAGGTAATCAAGTAATAAATAATTATTTAATGAAGGTGACTGGTTCTGCAACGATGAAAGAAGTCTTAAAGAAAAATAAAAGCATCAAAACCTACAAGGAGGTGACTGAATTGAGTATGGCACAAATGCCTGGTGCATTGACTTTAACTAAAATGTTCAAGTCTCCTAAAACATCCTCAATGAAAATGGAAATGAATGGTATGGTACTCCAATCAGGCTATTTTACTGGTAAAAAAGGATTTAATCAAAACATGCAAACAGGAAAAAAAGACCTCACAAAAGATGAGGTAGAGGAAAAGAAAAAATCGTTTGGTTTGTTTCCTCAGCTTAATTATGCTAAAAACAATATTACTGTTGAAGCCATTGGGATTGAACCAAAAGGATCTGACGAATATTATGTGATTAAAATCATTGATGGTGAAAATGAAGAGTTTCAATATTTTAATAAAAATGATTTTCTTTTAGCCAATACATTAAGTATTGTCACGGCTCCTGAAGGTGGAGAACCTGCAGAAAACTCTGTTGAATACTCCGACTACAAGGAAGTTAATGGAATCCTTTTTCCACAAACTCAAATTATGTCATTTGGAAACGTTACTTTCTCAGGCACTGTTAAATCAAATCAGATTAACTCAGACATTGATTTTAGTGAATTCAACGAAAAATAATTAAACCTTGTGAATACTTTATTGAGAGCTTTACTTATTGTCCTTTTCTGTGTCGACGCTTTCGGCTCTAGTTGTAAAACTAATTTTGTTCGGGTGGTCTTTAATAAAAATGCTTCTTATGAGGCTACGATCATATGGAATCAACAAAGTGGTGAATTCGTGAATTTCTTCATGGATAAATCTTATCCCGACCAAAGTGCGCTAACATATGTCCTGAGTGATCAAAATCATTACAAAGGCATGTTTAATCATGTTGTAAGACTTAAAAACTTAAATCCAAATACACGTTATTACTTTTATATTGAAGATTCTGAAGGTAAAAACCAAGTCTATTATTTCACGACAGTAAGTGATGATTCCAATGAAAAGATATCATTTATCGCAGGCGGAGACTCGAGAGACACAAGAATCGTTAGAGTAAAGGCCAATCGCATGGTAAGCAAGCTCAAAGCGCATGCCGTTCTTTTTAACGGAGACTTTACAGGTATAGATACAGAGAGACAATGGAAGGAATGGTTTATTGACTGGGAAAATAGTATCTCTTCAGATGGAAGAATAACTCCCTTGGTGGTAACGAGAGGGAATCACGAATTGGGAAATCGAGTCATGCTTCGTTTGTTCGATGTTCCTCATTCGAAAGTATTTTACTCAACTACATTTGGCGGAGATTTATTGAATTTAATTTCGCTAAACTCTGAAATATGGAAATTTGGCTCTCAACGATTATTTTTAAGAAAAACACTAAAGGAACACAAGGACTATTACTGGCAAATACCCCAATACCATCGTCCTATACGTGCTCATGTAAAAGCGAAAAAGGAAATGAACACCCAATACAAAAATTTCGTTCCCGAATTTGAAAAATTCAATAATGTAAGATTATGTCTTGAAAATGATTCTCATACTTGTAAGGTCACTTGGCCCATCATTAGTGATGATTCAGATCAGGCAGACGAAGGATTTATAAGGAATGACAGTATTGGCATCGTTTATGCCGGAGAAGGATGCTGGGGAGCACCATTGAGAGCTGCAGATGATCAAAAATCATGGACGAGAGACGCTGAAGCCGTGAATCAATTCAATCTCATTTTTATTTCTAAAGAAAAAATTGAATTAAGAACTGTTCTCTACGAAAATGTAGACTTAATCGAAGAAAACACAGAAGACTCTCGATTTATAATACCTAGTAACTTAAAGCTTTGGGGACCAAATAACGGAACCCTAGTCGAGATTTATCCAAGAAGATAAAATGATTTTATCATTTGATTGATATAAATCAATATCTTTGTTTTATGGGTGATTTTATTGTTTCAGCACGCAAATACCGACCTCAGACTTTTGACACAGTAGTTGGACAAAAATCAATTACGAGCACCCTAAAAAATGCCATCAAGAATGAACATTTGGCACAAGCTTTTTTGTTTTGTGGCACCAGAGGTGTAGGGAAAACGACAACCGCAAGAATATTAGCTAAAACCATCAATTGTTTTAATCGGACTGAAGAAACTGAAGCATGTGATAATTGTGATTCGTGCGAAAGCTTTAATTCAGGAGCATCTCTAAATATCTATGAGCTTGACGGAGCCTCCAATAACGGTGTAGATCACATTCGTGAGCTGACAGATCAAGTTCGAATTGCTCCTCAACTAGGCGACTTTAAAGTATACATTATTGATGAGGTTCACCAGCTATCTAATTTTGCATTCAATGCGTTTTTAAAGACGCTTGAAGAGCCACCAAAGCACGCTATATTTATTTTAGCAACAACAGAAAAACATAAAATAATACCTACCATACTATCAAGATGTCAAATTTTTGATTTCTCAAGAATCAAAGTAAAAGACATTACTGACCATTTGGTAGAAATTGCTAAAAAAGAAAATGTAAAAGCAGAACCCGAAGCTCTACACATGATTGCCATGAAAGCCGATGGTGCATTGAGGGATGCATTGTCCGTATTTGATCAAATCGTTACGTTTTCTGAAAATAATATCACATATCAAGATGTAATTAATAACCTTCATATTCTAGACTACGATTACTTTTTCAAGTTCACCGAATTTGCAGACAAAGAAGACATTCCATCATGTTTATTATTATTTAATGAAATTGTTGAAAATGGTTTTGACTCCCATAACTTTATTAATGGACTCTCTGGTCATTACAGAAACTTATTGGTTTGTAAAAACCCAAAATCTGCTGATTTGCTCGAAGTCCCTGATGGAATTAAAGACAAATACCTCAAACAAGCCAATGAGATAGACGTCAATATCATAATGAGAGCCCTCAATGCCCTAAGCAAGGCAGATGTGTCCTACAAATCAGCAAAAAACCAACGGCTCCTGGTCGAAGTTTGCCTTATGGAGCTCTGTTCACTAAAACAAGAGCAAGAAAAAAAAAAACCTTAACTGATCATATTGAATTGCTGCCCATACCGGAGCAGTCTCTTAGAGAAAACAAAGTACCATCCAGAAACAAAGCGGATATAAAGTCTAAAACTGAGAAAAACCCAATCTCGAAACCAGAGACAAAATTGGACGCCCATTCTCCTTCCAAGGAAAAAACAATAGACAAACCGACATTAAAAACGAACGTCAAAGAGGATCATCTTTCCATTAAACAAATCCTCGAAAACGAACGAGAAGTAAAAACCAAAAAAGATGTTATCCTTCCTCGGGATGAAGTTGATACTCAAAAGGTGCTAATTTTATGGCGCCAATATGCATATATCACTAAAGATAAAGGCATGGAAACCTACTATAATGCTCTAGTAAAACGAGATCCGATATTTGAATCAAATGAAAAAATAAAAATCGTTGTAGATAATCAAATACAGGTAGATGTCATTCGCCCTTTATTAAATGAACTGATTAACTTTTTAAGAGAAAAGCTTAATAATCATTTTATTGAAATACAAATAGAGCTTTCTGAAACTCCAGATGAAGAAGTTAAATTTTTAAATGGAAAAGATAAATTTGATGCCTTGGTTGCAAAAAACCCGAAGCTACTCACACTGAAAAATTTATTCAATTTAGACATTGAATTTTAATGATTACTATTCATCCACATTTTTCTATTTTGTATCATTCAAATGATCAACGCAAGAACATTGAACAGCTTATTCAAAAAATCAAAAACAAGGATTCCTTCATCGCCTTTAAAACATCTGGATCAACAGGGAATCCAAAACCAATTGAGCTTAAAAAAACGGCTCTAGTAGCGTCTGCAACAAAAACCATTAACTATTTTCAATTAAAAGAAAAAAATTCTGCTGCACTGTGTTTATCGGTTGAACATATTGCGGGTGCAATGATGCTTATTAGGTCAATGGTTGGAGGTTTAACCCTTCATGTTTTTCCATCATCGACAAAAACCATTGATCACATAACATTGCCAATTGATTTCATTGCAATTGTTCCCATGCAATTGGAGTCATGTTTATCATCCAATAAAGGACTGAACAATATTCGTTTATGTCGAAATATACTCGTTGGAGGTGCTCCAATTACGGCCTCGTTAAACGACCAACTCATTGAAAAAAAAATTAATGCTTTTCATAGTTATGGAATGACTGAAACGATCACTCATATCGCATTAAAAAAAATAGGTTTATCTGGAGCCGGTTTTTATAAAACACTTGATGGGATTTTATTAGAGAGTAAAAAAGGAGCTTTAAGTATCAATTACCCTGAAATTAGTGATTTGTCTATTCAAACCAATGACAGGGTGGAATTATTAGACCAAACGTCATTTCGTTGGCTAGGTCGATTAGATCATGTTATTAATTCGGGAGGAATAAAGATATCTCCAGAATTACTTGAGGATAAAATCTCAAAAGGCATTGATACACCGTTTATTTTAGGGGGTATTCCAGACAGTAAATTTGGTGAAAAATTAGTTATTGTACTACAGCAAAAATCAGGAATTGAAGAATCAATGAGTAAAGAATTTTTTACCGAATATGTTGATAAATTCGAAACGCCAAAAGCCTACAGTATTATTAATCAATTGGTTTGGAATAAAAATAATAAAATTGATAGGATTCAAACCCTAAAAAAAGCAATTCAACGTGGCTGGGAAGAAATATTATAAAATATTAAATCTTACAGAAAATGCTTCTTTAAAAGAAGTCAAAAAACGGTATAAGCAGCTGGCTAAAAAATACCATCCTGATGTCAATAAAGAAAAAGATGCGCACAAGAATTTTTTAAAAATAAAAGAAGCATACGAAAAAATAGTCAATCCCGAAAAGTCAAAAACCACTATAAAAAGTAGACCAAAACCCAAATCGAAGTACGATAAATATCGGGAACAAGCACATAAAGCCTACAAGAAAAGACAAAAGAAAAAGCAAGAAGAAATTGAAGCCTTTTACATGAGTCTCAGAAATGGTTGGAGAAGAAGCTGGGTGTATATAAATGTTACTCTTGGAGTCATATTTTCATTTTTTCTTTTGCTTGACAACCATTTAGATCTTGAAAACAAGGCAACAAATGTGAAGTTCATAGATAACCAGGTTTATCAAAGCTACAACGGTCATGTTGTGCAAGGAATCGAAACCCAAAATAAGCAATTTATTTATCTAGCCGATTACCATAATATAAGCTCACTGAATACCTATCCTGAAATCGTAGTAAATGAAACAAGAATATTTCATTACCCTGTTAATGTTGTTCATACCTTACCTTATAAACGGGTGACTATACCGGTTCATTTTACTTTTATTTGGGCATTAACACTAGTTGTTGTTGTTTTTCTTTCGCCAACAATTATACTACTATTTAGAAAGAATAACGCTTGGTTTGTATTCTTTCATTATTCAACCCTTTTCGTTTCAAGCGGAATACTTCTCTACTTTATTTTTATTAGAAACGGCATCTTTTCCATTTTCTATTTTCTATTTTCGTGATGATGACAAAAAAAGAAAAAGGCTCTTACATTATTTCAGAATTGGAAAAACTTTACCCAACAACTCCTGTACCCTTGGATCACAAAGATCCATACACGCTATTAATAGCAGTTCTTTTATCTGCACAGTGCACGGATGTACGTGTCAACAAAATCACCCCTGCCCTATTTCAACTAGCAGACAATCCATTTGACATGAGCAAACAGGATATTGATGAAATTAGGCTAATAATAAGACCATGTGGTTTATCCCCACGAAAATCAAAGGCCATACATGAACTTTCAGCAATCCTTGTAGATAAATACAATGGTGTGGTTCCTAAAGAACTTGATTTGTTAGAAGAATTGCCTGGGGTTGGACATAAAACAGCATCTGTGGTAGTCTCTCAAGCATTTGGGATTCCTGCTTTTCCAGTTGATACACACATTCATCGTTTGATTACAAGGTGGGGAATTAGCTCAGGTAAAAATGTCGTTCAAACCGAGAAAGACGCAAAAAGAATATTCCCAAAAAGTTTATGGAATAAATTGCATTTGCAAATCATTTTCTACGGTAGAGAGTATTCACCAGCACGAAGCCCTAAATTTGAAGTTGATTTTATTACCCGACAAATTGGAACAAAAGCTGCTCTTAAAGAATTGAAATGAATTAACAATTGTTAATAACCCATATTGATATCATTTGATAAATATAATTTTAAATGATGGGATTTGGGAATGACTAATCCCTATATTTGTTTTATGGACGCATCAGATAAAAGAAAACCTATTTCAAGAATAAAAAACACCCCAAATATTGCGGCTCAAGGCGGAAAATTACCACCTCAAGCCATTGATGTTGAACAGGTTGTTCTTGGTGCGATGATGTTGGAAAAAGAAGCAGTGAATGATACCATTGATATTCTAAGAGAGGAAAGTTTCTACGATCCGAAGCATCAATATATTTTTAAAGCCATAAAAGAATTATTCGCCACCACTAAACCAATCGATTTGGTTACGGTTACCTCCAAACTTCAAAAAAATGGTGAGCTTGAAGCGTCTGGTGGTGCAGGATACATATCGTCTCTAACCAATAGAGTTGCTTCTTCTGCCCATATTCAATATCATGCGAGAATCATTGCTGAAAAATATATCAAACGCGAATTAATTCGAGTTAGTGGTGAAATTATCAAGGATTCTTTCAATGAGACCAAGGATGTATTTGATTTATTAAATACCGCTGAATCAAATTTATTCAAAATAGCTGAAAACAACATGAGCAAGCAAGCCGCAAGCATGCAAAATGTGGTTCGAGAAGCGATTGAAGAGATTGAGAAGGCCGCTCAAAATTCAGATGGAATTTCAGGTGTTCCAACGGGATTTCATGAATTAGATAAAATCACTGCAGGTTGGCAAAGATCCGATATGATTGTTTTGGCTGCAAGGCCAGGTATGGGTAAAACTGCTTTTGTTTTATCAATGGCCCGAAACGTAGCCGTGGATCACAACCGAGGCGTTGCTATATTTTCTCTTGAGATGTCTTGTGTTCAATTGGTAAAAAGGTTAATGGCCAGTGAAGCCCGTCTGCCCGGTGAGAAATTGAGAAAAGGAAGTCTAAGAGACGATGAATTTCAACAATTACACTCTAGAATCAAAAAACTATCTACTGCCCCAATCTACATAGATGACACTCCTGGGTTGAGCATCTTTGATTTTCGGGCAAAATGCAGGAGGCTTAAGTCTCAGTATAATATAGAACTAATCATTATTGATTATCTACAATTAATGTCCGCTAAAGACGGAAAAAATAATGGAAATCGAGAGCAAGAAATTTCAACAATTTCTAGGTCAATAAAAGAAATAGCAAAAGAACTTGATGTACCGATTATTGCTTTGGCTCAGTTAAGTCGTTCTGTCGAACAAAGAGGTGGAGATAAAAGACCAATTCTGTCTGACCTCAGAGAATCAGGCGCTATTGAGCAGGATGCGGATATCGTTTCATTTATTTATCGTCCCGATTATTACGGTTTCGTTGAAGACGAATCTGGTGAGTCTAATTTTGGAATTGGAGAAATCATTATTGCAAAGCACAGAAACGGTGCACAGGGGAAAGTTAGGCTTCGTTTTGTGAATGAGTACGCACGTTTTGATAACTTAAATGAGTTGCCAGAATACGAATCAGGAAACAGTGATCATAGAACAAGCTCGTTAAAACCAGATGCGGGTACATTCACTATTCCGAGTAAAATGAACGATTCAGAAAAAGGCACGGATAAGGGTGATTTTGATACCAGTGGTATTGATGACAATCCATTTTAATATGACACGACTATTTTCCTTAATATTATTTACATTCCTATTATTTGAAGGAAATTCTACGCAGATTTTAATTCAGATGGATGACAGTCAAAAAAATCACCTCAAAGCATATGGTATCGCTTATTGGGCTATTGATAATGAGATTACTATTGAATGGTTACTCAATTATCGAGGTGGTTCTTTTCTTCTCCCACATCTAAAAAGTATTGAAGAAGAAATTATTATTAGAGGAATTTCATACGAGATTAAAACGGATGGACAAATCAGTCAAATGAAACGGGAAATTGGAAACCCAGAAATAAATAAGGAGGTAGTCCAACTCGAAAAAGCACCAAAAATTGCAGTATACACTCCCCCCAATAAACAACCATGGGATGATGCGGTTACTATGGTTTTGGAATACGCTGAAATACCTTATGACAAAATATATGATTCCGCTATAGTTATGGGTAAGCTCCCTGAATACGACTGGCTTCATTTACATCACGAAGATTTCACAGGTCAATATGGCAAATTCTATCGTTCAGCTCGCTATCAAAAGTGGTATCAGGAACAAGTAGATGTTGCAGAAGGAAACGCAAAAATGTTAGGCTATTCAAAAGTTTCAAAACTCAAATTAGCAGTTGCAGTAAACATTAAAAACTTCGTGATTGGTGGTGGTTTTGTTTTTACTATGTGTAGCGGAACAGATAGCTTTGACATCGCTTTAGCAGCTGAAAATACAGATATTTGCGAAAGTGTATTTGATGGCGACCCCTCTAGCCCTAATAGTGACTCACAATTAGAGTACAATAAAACATTTGCCTTTAAGGATTTCAAATTGGATAAAAATCCAATGATCTATGAATATTCAAATATTGACGGTACTTATCTGAGAACTAATGGAACGATTCCAAAAAGTTTGGATGAATTTACACTTTTTGATTTTTCTGCAAAATGGGACGTTGTTCCTACCATGCTTACCCAATGTCATGTAGATGTCGTTAAAGGTTTTATGGGTCAGACTACAGATTTTAAAAAAAACCTTATTAAATCGGATGTATTGATTCTTGGTGAGACAAAAGTCGCTGGAACAGCAAGATATATTCACGGTGAATTCGGCCAAGGAACATGGACCTTTTATGGTGGTCATGATCCCGAAGATTATCAACATTTTGTTGGAGATCCACCAACTGACCTAAACCTACATCCAAACTCTCCAGGATATAGACTGATTTTAAATAATATTTTATTCCCTGCAGCAAAAAAGAAAAAGAGAAAAACATAAATTTTCATTTGTTTATAGTGATTATTAAAAGGTTTTTCTTAAACTTGTGTGTTGTTAGTATGAAACGAGTCTTTTCATCAACTTAAATTCCCTATATTTTATTATTATAATTAATGGACAAAAAAACTTTAGAGAGTAAGAGCATTTCCGAATTAAAGGTTATCGCTTCCTCCATTGGACTCTCAGATATCGAATCTCTTAAGAAAGCTGAATTAATTGGAAAAATCATCGGAGACAAAACCGAAGAAAAAAGTGCAGATCTTTTTAGCAAAGAAATTGAGTCTTCAAGTGAAAAAGAAGATAAAACGGAACAGCCTAGAAAAAGAACTCGAAAAAGAATGATCGTAGATAAAAGTCCCGTATCGGAAGAATCTTCTAAAGTCGAAAAAACTATTGTTGAAGCTGTAAAAGATACTGTTGAAGTTACCAAAGTAAAAGAAGATAAACCTGAGAATGCTCCAAAATCAGAGCAACCTAGTGAAGCTCCTGTCGAAAAACAAAAGAATGACCCGAACCCAAATAGAAATAGACCAAAAGAACAAAATAATCGACCTGATCAAAACAAACCGAATAACAATTACGATCTAGTCGGCATTGTATCGGCTGAGGGAGTATTAGAGGTTATTCAGGACGGTTATGGTTTTCTGAGATCATCAGATTACAATTACTTGTCTTCTCCGGATGATATTTATGTTTCTCAAAACCAGATTAAACTTTTTGGATTGAAAACAGGAGATACTGTGAAAGGCACAATAAGACCGCCTAAAGAAGGTGAGAAGTTTTTTCCATTGGTAAAGGTAGAATCAATAAATGGTCGAGATCCATCATACATTCGAGATAGAGTACCGTTTCAATATTTGACTCCACTTTTTCCTTCTGAAAAATTCAATCTTACTGGTCACAGACAAGAAACACTTTCGACACGAGTTATGGACTTATTTTCTCCAATCGGTAAAGGACAACGTGGAATGATTGTCGCTCAACCAAAAACGGGAAAAACAATGCTGCTAAAGGATGTTGCGAATGCAATTGCAGCCAATCATCCAGAGACATATCTTATTGTACTACTTATCGATGAAAGACCTGAAGAGGTAACTGATATGGCGAGAAGTGTAAAAGCAGAAGTGGTTGCATCAACTTTTGATGAGCCCGCTGACAGACATGTTAAAGTAGCCAATATTGTTCTTGAAAAAGCAAAAAGAATGGTCGAATGTGGTCACGATGTTTGTATTCTTCTTGACTCTATAACGAGGCTTGCTAGAGCATATAACACTGTTTCTCCAGCTTCAGGTAAAGTTTTATCAGGAGGTGTTGATGCAAATGCACTGCACAAACCGAAAAGATTCTTTGGATCAGCAAGGAAAATAGAAAATGGTGGTTCATTATCAATACTCGCTACTGCTCTTACTGAGACAGGATCCAAAATGGATGAGGTTATCTTTGAAGAGTTTAAAGGTACAGGTAATATGGAATTACAGTTAGATAGAAAAATATCAAACCGTAGAATTTATCCTGCTATTGACATCACAGCATCAGGAACAAGAAGAGAAGATCTATTGATGAGTAAGGATGTGATGCAACGAATTTGGCTCATGCGTAAGTTCATAGCTGACATGAATCCAGTTGAAGCAATGGAGTTCATGAAAACTCATATGGAAAACACCAAATCAAATGAGGAATTTCTCGTTTCGATGAATAGCTAAAATGAGATCTTCTATTAAAATCGGTTTATTTTTCGCATTTATACTGATTACCATACGTTTGGTTTTTTATTTCTTAACAATTGAAATAAGTGAAAAACCTATAATGTTGTTAAGCCTGTTTTTTATAACATCATCATCATCTATAGGCTTGTACATTTCAAAACGGGCACAAAGACAATACAATACATTAATTGATGATTTAAAAACCGCAATGGCACCTGCCATGATTTTCACCGTCCTAGCAAGTGGTTTTTCTTACGTCTACTATAATAATATTAATACGGAGTACATTGCAAATAAGCTGAAGGAAGAGGAGATCCGATGGGACAATTCTGATAATATAAAAGCAATTAAACTAAAGAATCCAATTGCTTACGATAACTTATCTAATGATGAAATTAAGAGTCAACAATTAAATACGGCAAAAACCCTGTTATCACCTTCATTTAATATGTCTATATCATTATTGATTATGTCAATTTGGGCCATTTTAAATGGATTGGTCCTTGGACTTATTTTCAGAAAAGTGATTTTTAAAGATTATTTTGAAAGTGTAAGCCCTAAAGAATCATAGTCGATTCCATCAAAATTCCCAGAAGACATCATGATTAAGACGGTCTCATTCCAAGACTTAGATTGCAATTGGTTTAAGACCTCTTCGGTATTGTTCATTACGACTACTTCACCTCCAAAACATTTGGCTACGAATTCTTTAGAAATAGGTTCTAATTTTTTGTGTTTTACAACGTCTGGACTATAATAAACAATCGCCTCATCAGCACTGTTCATGGCTCCTTTATAAAGTGGTAAAAACTCTTTTTTAAGAGATGAAAAAGTATGTAATTCCATACAAGCTATAACTTTACGATTTGGGTATTGTTCTTTAATTGCATTCGTAGTGGCCTTAAGCTTTGAAGGGGAATGTGCAAAATCTTTATACATGACAAAAGTATCTGTTTCTACTACTTTTTGTAATCGTTTACCTGCACCTGTAAAATCTGACATCGCATTTAAAAAATCATGATTTGAAATATCAAGCTCAGCGGCCAAATGCATTGCTCCAATTAAATTTTGAAGATTGTGACTGCCAAAGATCTGTAAGTCGTATGATTTATCATTAAACTTCAATTTACTGCCATTTTTTATTGGCTCAAATTTCGGAGTTGAATATGCCTGAGTCTTCAGAGTGCTATTATATTTCTCTCCTAATTGTTTTACCTCAAAATCTTCATCATTATAGATGAGCATTCCATCTCTTTCAATTAAGGAACAAAAGATATCGAACTGGTTTATATAATTTTTGAAAGTTGGGAAGACATTAATATGGTCCCAAGCAATCCCGCTTATAATAGCCACATCCGGTTTATACAAATGAAACTTAGGACGTCTATCAATGGGTGAGCTCAGATACTCGTCTCCTTCCAAAATCATATAAGATGCATCATCAGTAAGCTTCACCATACAATCGTAACCATCCAATTGAGCTCCCACCATGTAATCCACATTGACATTCAATTTCATACAGGCATGCAGGAGCATTGCGGTAATGGTTGTTTTCCCATGACTGCCTCCGATGACAATTCTTTTTTTTGATTTGCTCTGCTCGAATAAATATTCTGGATAAGAGTATATAGGCAAACCTAGCTCCTTGGCTTTTTCCAATTCTGGATTATCCCCTCTCGCGTGCATACCAAGAATAACAGCGTCAATTGATTTACTAATAAGTGATGCATTCCACCCTATATTTTCAGGTAAAATACCTTGCTTTTCTAACCTGGATTTTGAAGGCTCAAATATCTCATCGTCAGAACCGCTTATATCTATTCCTTTTCTACTCAATGCAATGGCCAGATTATGCATTGCACTCCCTCCTATTGCGATAAAATGTACCTTCATTTCATGTGATTTGCATTAAATATAAGGAGCAATTTAATACAACTATTATATAGTGAAAGGAGTTACTGACAAACAGATATGAATTGCTTAATCTAAATAGGCTCTTACGCCTTCAGATAAAAAAGTCTTATAGGTATTCGATTCATCAAAAATCAAAAAGACGTCTAAGCCAAGTTCAGGATGAGATTTAAGAAATGCTTTAGTTTCAACTAAACCGATGAGCATAAAAAAAGTAGCATATGCATCAGATAAAGCACAAGAACTAGAGAATACCGTTGCAGATAATAAATCATGTCTGTTTTGATGTCCTGTTTTAGGATTAATGGTGTGCGCATATTTTTCACCATCTGAAATAAAATATTTTCGATAATTTCCACTAGTGGCAATGCGTCTGTCTGTTATAGAAAATACTTTTTGAATAACTTGATCTGTTGTAAAATTGTTTTCAATTGGTGCTTCAACACCTATTCTCCATTTTTCATTTTCTATCTTAACACCAGAAAGCGCCAACTCCCCTCCTAACTCTACATAAACATTTTGATGCCCTTTTGATTTAATAAAGTCCAATAATAAATCTACGGTATACCCCTGAGCAATGGCATTAAAGTCGAGTTGAAATCGTGGTGTATATTTAATAATTTTGACGCTGTCTTTTGAACTTTGAGTGAATTTAAAATGCTTGTTTCGCTTATAACTTACAAAGTTTAATACCGAGTCGATTGATGATTTTAAAGGAACCACAGGAGCGGTTTGATCAAATCCCCATAAATCTATAAGTGGTTTAACAGAAGGATCAAAAAGGCCATTTGACAATTCATGGATGGAATCACTTAATTCCAACATTTTAACAAATCGTGATTTCATTTCTATCACTGTATCCGTAAAATCAATCTGATTAAATCT
>CAJQPH010000034.1 GCA_905480165.1 uncultured Flavobacteriales bacterium | reverse complement strand
CCTTCAGCCGAAATAGCTGTTAAAAAGACCTCAACCGATTCATTAGTAATGGTAATACCCAAATTGGGATTTGTTTGTGTTGAATAATTGCCATCTCCAAAATTCCAATAAAACTGAGATGCATTTGTCGATTGATTGATGAAATTCACCTGCTGTGTGGGTGAAGTTAGGGTATTTGGATTTGCAGTAAAACTAGAAACAGGTTCAGGATAGACACATATGTAATCCATAGTCTCAACAGAGCTAAAACAAAAGTCATCTGAATTGATGTCAAGTTGAACATCGTAACAGCCCTCATTTTCAAAAATAAAATTGAAGACTGGGTTATTATTTGAAGGGACACCATCAATTAACCAAGTGTATTGAACGCTTGGATCATTTAATACCGTATTTGCGGTTAGAATTATATCTAAAGGAGCACATCCAATAATTTCAGATGCTGTAAAACCTCCATCAATTTCAGTTTGAATTATAACTTGTATTTCTAATAACGCTATACTTTCACAACCATTTATGGTTTGACTTACAAAATAAGATTGACCATTAACTAAAGTTGTTGATGGGTTAAGAGCATTCCCATTTGTGGCGGCATCATACCAGGTTAAAGAATTTCCGTTAACCATTAAATCCTGTAAAGTCGCATTTTCATTTTCGCAAAAAGATTGAATGAGATTTGTCGCAGATGGAGGGGAGACAGATTCAATTGATGCCGTCAACTCGAGAAATGCAGAGCTTTCACATAGAGGAGTACCCGTAGTTTGCGTCGCAAAATAGGCCGTGTTATCTACTAAAATAGTCGTATTAATCAATGGGTTTCCATTACTATCATACCAATTAATATTTGTTCCTGATACTTCAAGGTCATTGATGACGGCATTTTCAGTTTCACAAAAGAATTGATTTGCATTTAGTGTACTAGGAGGTAAAGGATCGTTAAGGGCAACGTTAATCATCAAGCTATCTCCACTTTGACAATTCGTTAAAGGATCAATTTCGATAATGTAATAATTACCACTTTGTAAAACATCTGATGTATTGACAGGGCTTATCGTTGATCCATTATCATAAAAATACAAAAGGTTGGTCCCATTTACATTTAAATCATCTACCAAAACGCTGTCAAGAAGACAGAAAACAGGGTTGCCGTTGCTCGTAGTAGGAGTGTTCACATTGTTTAATGAAACAAATAATTCTAAACTATCTAAGCTTTCACAATTATTTCCAGGGCCGATTTGTGTGACATAATAAGTTCCATTCAAGGCCAGGTCACTTTCTGTAACAGGTATAAGAGAAATTCCATCCCAATAGAAATAATTTAAAACCCCGCCATTTCCTGTGACACCTAAATCTCCGAGAGTCGGGGAGTCAGCTTCACAAAGGTTGATGTTGTTGTTTGCGATTTGAGGTGTATTAGAGCTTTCTATGGTAACGTTTATACTCAAGCTATCTGAAATACTACAGCCGCTAACGTCATCTATTTGAGAGACATAATAAATACCCGTAATTAATGTGTCCGACAATGTAACAGATGAAATATTTATCCCGTCATCCAAGCTAATATTCGGCGTTACAGAGTAAGTAACAGGCAGATTACTTACAGTTTGAAAATCAGAATCGCATGCATTAAAGGTATTGGCATTTATTAATGGCGGTTCTGTTTGTGGGGGGGTAATGATTGTTGGGTTGATTGTTTCCGTTGAGGTACAACCGTTTACTGAAATGGAGAAAAAATAGGTGTCTGGAGTTAAATTATTGATAATACCTGTTGGAGCCGTTCCTGAAATAGTTCCTGTTGGATTTCCGATGATTGTCCAGCTTTCTGGTGAGGGAAGGTTTACGAAAGAAACACTGCCCGTGTTATTCGGACAAATGGGTTGTGTGACCACATCAATGTCAGGTGGGGAAGGTGTAGCCGTCACATTTACCGTAATGATATCTGAAGTCGAATTGCTGCATGTGCTACTCGAAACAAGAACCTGATATTGGGTTGTGGTTTGAATATTATTTACAATTAATGTTTCTGAATTTGCACCTAGAATATTTTCCCAAGTACTTCCATTGAGAATTTGCCATTGCAAATCATATGAATTGGGATTATCAATACTCAAAGTAGCCGTATTTGTTCCGGAGCAAAGAAACTCATCCGATGAAACGGCTCCCGCTATACATGGAGAAGTAGCGCACAGGTTAGCACTTGTTTCATTAAACTTAATCAACGCATATCTATCTTGGTTTGAATTGTTTGCAGTAGGGTTAAGTGGAGTCGCAACCGATCCATTCCAATTGGATAATACACGTAAGCCGCTGGATCCAGGCATGTAGCCGTAATAAGGAGAAACGCTCCCAAAAGTATAGGGGCTGAGTTTTTCGATATAAACAACCAAAGAATTTCCCGCAGTATATGAAAATGGAACACTAAATGGAACATCTACCTCACAATGCGTTGGAGGGCTTGATGCTGGTGGGGTGAAAAGTAAATCCCCTTGAAAAACGTTTACGGCACCATTGGTAATAAGGTCAGGAATATCGTCAGTTGGAAAAACGGAATTAGCTCCATATTCAAAAAGATAAATACTCACATCGGTCATTAAAA